>JACDDZ010000321.1 GCA_013816695.1 Gemmatimonadaceae bacterium | reverse complement strand
GGGCTCGAGAAGGCGGAAGGAACATCTTTCAGGTGGCGCGGGCGCTACCGTCACGATCTGAACTCGGCAGAAACCCTCGAAACGCATCTCGGTGTCTTTTCCAACTTCATGCCGAAGATTCCAGAACAGTTCCGTTCGGCGCCGTTTGTATTTCTGGGAAACATCGATCCACGGCTGCAGCTGGATGTGTTGCGCCAGGTGAACCGGCCCAAGCTGGTTGCCTGTGACACGATGAACTTCTGGATCGAGAGCCGCCGTCCCGAGTTGGTCGAGCTGCTCAAGCAAGTGGACATTGTGACCCTTAACGATGGCGAAGCGCGGCAGCTCACCGAAAAGGCCAATCTTGTCAAGGCAGCGCGTTGGATCATGGATCTGGGTCCCAAGCATGTCATCATCAAGAAGGGCGAACATGGTGCGTTCCTGTTTTCAGGCAAGTCGATTTTCTTTGCGCCTGCGGTGCCGCTTGAGAGTGTATTCGATCCAACTGGTGCGGGCGATTCCTTTGCGGGCGGTTTCATTGGATATCTCGCACGCACTGGCGATCTGTCTGAAGAAAACATGCGCAGGGCGGTGATTTATGGCTGCGCAATGGGCTCCTTTGCAGTCGAGAAATTTTCAATCGAGCGCCTGATGGAAATTTCCCGCGAAGATATCAATGCCCGGGTGAGTGAGCTTCGCAAGCTGGTAGCGTTCGAGGAGGAGCTCCAGGCGTGAGTGAGCCGCTCCGATATCGGAGCGCAGGTGTCGACATCGACGCATCCGATTCTGCCAAGGATCGGATCAAGGCTGTCGTCGAGTCGACCTTTACTTCGGGAGTGGTTGGATCCTTCGGCGGATTTGGCGGAATGTTCAAGGTTCCGGCTGGTGTAAGGAATCCCATTCTCGTTTCGAGCGCAGACGGCGTCGGCACAAAGATCAAGGTTGCAATTGAAGCCGGCCGTCACGACACGATTGGCCACGACCTGGTCAACCATTGCACGAACGACATTCTGGCCCAGGGTGCCTTTCCGCTTTTCTTTCTTGATTACGTCGCCTTCGGGAAACTCGAGCCCGCAGTTGTCGAACAGGTCGTCAGCGGCGTTGCCGCAGGTTGTCGCGAGAATGAGTGTGCGCTTGTCGGTGGGGAAACCGCCGAGATGCCCGGCCTGTACACACCGCCTGACTACGACCTGGCAGGGTTCATCGTAGGCTGCGTGCCCGAAGAGCAGGTGCTCGGACAGCACCGTGTAAAAGGCGGCGACGTGCTGATTGGCTTCGAGAGCTCGGGCCTGCACACCAATGGATTTTCACTCGCTCGAAAAATTGTGAGCGAGCGGTTGAGACTAACTGCAGATTCGGACTTTCCCGATTCCCATGGTTCAGTCGCCGACGTGCTTCTGGCCGTTCACAGGTCATATCTCAGCGCAGTGCGGCCGGTCGTGGAACAAGTTCACGCCATCGCACATATCACCGGAGGAGGCCTGCCAGGAAACATGAACAGGATGTTGCCTGGAGAGCTCGACTGCGTCGTAGATATGGCGAGTTGGGAAATTCCTTCTGTTTTCCGTGTTCTGGAGAAGGCCGGAGGAGTGCCAAGGGACGAGATGTTCCGGGCGTTCAACATGGGCGTAGGAATGGTTGTAGCGAGTGAGGCAGCCCAGGTGGAACCCATTATCGCCGCCGCGTCGCGCGCAAAGGTGCGCGCATGGGTTCTCGGCGATGTTCGGCCAGGCGCCGGGAACGTAATCCTTAGCTGAGGTTCCAAATGAAGAAGAATTTGTTCGTAGCATTGACGTTTGTAATGGCAGTAACCGCTTCATCGGCGAGTGCGCAGGGAATCAGTTCGCAGTGTCCTGCCGGCTCGACTGGTTTTGGCGGTGTTCCCGATCAGAAACGCGCTGCACAGGACGCATGTCAGAAGTCGATCGACCTCTTTCAGTACATGGCGCCGCAGCTCGGCGTTCTGGTTGCGGGGGGCAATGCGACACTGGGGCAGGGGGGAACGCTCGGCGGCCTTGGAAAGTTTTCAGCGGGACTCCGCGTCAATGCTTTGCAGGGAAGCCTGCCGGATGTTGATCTGGTTGTGCCTGGCGTGAATGGTGCGCAGGCAAGCACCTATTCGACACAGGACCAAATTCTTCCACTCCCGACGGCGGACCTCGCAATTGGTCTGTTCAAGGGGCTACCGATGGGCGTGACCAATGTCGGCGGCGTGGACCTGCTCGTGAGTGCTGCATATCTGCCTGAGTACTCCGGCGATTTCATTGACGTCAAAGTTCCCGATGGCTCACTCAAGCTGGGATACGGGGCGCGAGTCGGAATCGTGCAGCAGTCTTTTGTTATTCCCGGCGTATCGATCAGCTATCTGCGTCGCAGTCTTCCGACCGTTTCCATCATCGGCAGTACTGCGGCTTCTACGGGCGGCGCGCGTGACACACTTCGCATTGACGACCTCAACGTCAAGACAGACGCAATCAGGCTGGTTGCGAGCAAGACCTTCCTCGTCGTCGGAATTGCAGTCGGTGTCGGTCAGGATCGCTATGAATCGGTTGGAACGATTACAGCCAAGGTGGCGCCCCGTGCGGTCACGGTTCCAAACGGAGCTTCCGCGGGACCTGTGGTTCTGAGCCAGAAGATGACGCGGACGAACATTTTCACAGACGTTTCGCTTAATCTTCCTCTGTTGAAGATCATTGGCGAAATCGGCCAGG
>JACDDZ010000027.1 GCA_013816695.1 Gemmatimonadaceae bacterium | reverse complement strand
CCTCGTTCGCATAGATATTTCCAACGCCCACAATTTTTTTCTGATCCATCAGTGCGCGCTTCACCGCCTGGTGTGTTGAACGAAAGACACCGGATAGATGGGCTGCGGTAAAGGAACGGTCAAGTGGCTCTATTCCAAGCGCTCCAGTGTACTCCTCGAAGCGCCTCTGGTTCATCAGGGCAACAGTGCCGAGCCGGCGGGTGTCGCAGTAGTGAACAGCGCGTCCGTCATCGAGAAAAAGAGCGAGCGTCGAGTACTTGAACGCTGCCTGGTCGAGCTTTCCGTTATCGATTGTCCATGCGCCTGTAAAGCGGGGCTGCATAAGTATTCGATCACCCGTGCTCAGGTCAGATATGACCAGCTTCGCCCGGCGCCAGGAACGAAGAAAGCGCGCCCCCGTTAGCCGTCGCTTGAAAGTCGCCTGGGAGACTTCGCGAATTACATCGCCCTTCCTCACTGTAACGCGTTCGATCGTCCTGCCCGACACCGCAGCGTCGAGCTGACGGGCCATCGTTTCTGTCTCAGGTAGCTCGGGCAATTCTCTCCAACTCCCTGTAGCCGATATCGCGGCGAAATTGTTTCCCGTCAAAGTGAATTCGTTCTGCGAACTCACGGACGCGGACGATCGCCTGCGGAAGGGAAGGCGCAACGCATGTGAGAGCGAGCACCCGGCCGCCTGAGGTGACAAAGTTCCCGGAGTCAGCCGCGAGCGCCGTACCTGAGTGGAAAACGTGCATGCCGGGAGGTGGGGCAATGAACTGAATCGGATCACCAAGGCGTGGCCTCGCCGGGTATCCGCCCGCCGCCAGCACCATTGTCACCGCGTGTCCGGGCTTGCACTCCATTTCATCGAAGCCTTCCAGGCTCTTACCCTCAGCTACGGCCTGGATATAGGGAAGCAAGTTCGACTCGAGCCGGGGCAGGATCGTTTCAGTCTCAGGGTCTCCGAAACGACAGTTGAACTCAACCACCCTCGGACCGGACGGCGTAAGCATCACTCCCACGTACAGCAGTCCCGTAAAAGGAGAGCCCGCCGCTTTCATGGCAGACAGGGTCGGCACGATGATCGTGTCAGCGATTTTCCTGAGTGCTGGCTTCGTTGCGAGCGACACGGGCGAGTATGACCCCATGCCGCCGGTGTTTGGTCCGCTATCGCCGTCGAGTAACCGCTTGTGATCCTGTGCAGCGGGAAGCATCACGAAGTTCTCACCGTCGGTGACTACGAAGACCGACAGTTCCTCGCCGGACATGAATTCCTCGACGAGTATCTCGCTGCCCGCCTGATCGAAGACCCTGTCACCCAGCATTGACTCCACTGCTGTCTCTGCTTCTTCCGTGCTTTGCGCGACTACCACACCCTTTCCGCCAGCAAGCCCGGATGCCTTGATCACCACAGGAATCCCAGCCTCACGAACTGCTGTTTTTGCCGAGTCAATGGAAGAGTGGAAGCTTGCTTTCGCGGTGGGAATTCCATTGGCGAGCATGAGCTCCTTCGCGAAACGCTTGGACGTTTCAATGCGCGCGGCGTCCCGCGTGGGGCCGAAGATTGCGAGTCCCGCTTTGCGGAATTCATCGACGATGCCGGCGGCGAGGGGGCCTTCCGGACCGACCACTGTGAAATCCACAGCCTCAACCTGCGCCAGTTTCAGCAGTTCTTCTACGTCAGTCGCCGGGACGGGAATGCATCGCGCTATTTGCGCGATTCCGGCATTACCCGGCGCAGCCAGGATTTCGCAGGACGGGTCGTCCTGGAGGAATTTCCAGACGAGAGCATGCTCGCGTCCGCCTCCACCGACGACCAGAACTTTCATGCGAACGCTGACTCGAGATCGGACAGGAGGTCCTCTACGTCTTCAACACCGCAGGAGAGACGAATCAATCCTTCGGTGATACCCAGCTGGGAACGACGATCAATCTCAACCGACGCGTGGGTCATCGATGCAGGGTGGCTGATGAGACTTTCGACGCCCCCAAGGGACTCAGCGAGCGAAAAAACGCGAGCCCTGGAGAGAATTTCATTTGCCCGAGCCTTGCTGCCCGTCTCGACGGAAATCATTCCACCGAATCCGCTCATCTGCCGCTTGGCCAACGCGTGCTGCGGATGGGATTCAAGACCGGGATAAATGACATTCTCCGCTCCTAGCTTATCAACGAGCCACTTCGCCACTCGTCCGGCGTTCTGGCAATGACGCTCCATGCGCAGGTGAAGTGTCTTGGTGCCACGCAGGGCTAGCCAGGAGTCGAACGGACCCGGCACGGCTCCCGCGGCGTTCTGGATGAACTGGAGCCTGTCGGCGAGCGTGTCGTCCTTGACGATCGCGATCCCGCCGATCATGTCACTGTGCCCGTTCAGGTATTTCGTGGTCGAGTGATAGATAATATCGGCGCCATGCTTGAACGGCTGCTGCAGAACGGGCGTCGCGAAGGTATTGTCGACGATGAGAAGTGCGTTGGCCTTCTTTGCAATTGCAGAGACGGCCGACAAATCAGTGAGACGCATCAGGGGATTCGTCGGCGTTTCCACGAGAATCGCGACTGTGTTTTTCCTGCAGGCGTCCTCGACCTTTTGCGGATCGCGCGCGTCGACGTAAGTAAACGTCAGTCCGAAGTTCTGGAGGATCTTGTCGAAGAGCCGGAAGCTTCCGCCATAGACGTTTTCGCCGCAGACTATGTGATCCCCGGACTTGAACAGCTTCATTATGGAGTCGAGGCAGCCCATCCCGCTCGAGAATGCAAACCCGTGCACTCCACCTTCGAGTGAGGCCACATTCCGTTCCAGTGCCTGCCGGGTGGGATTCTTGCCACGAGCGTATTCGTAGCCTTTGTTTTTGCCCAGTTCTTCCTGGACGTAGGTCGAGGTGAGGTAAACGGGGGTCATGATTGCGCCGGACGCGAGGTCCGGCCGCTGGCCGGCGTGAATGGCGCGGGTGCCTAGTCCGGCGTTCAGATCTTCGTCAAAAACTCGGGTCATTGCGGATGGGAAACGAGGAAATCAAAAATAGCCGATTGGGATAGATTACATGATGGCCTTTGAAAAGTTGATGGTAAGTGTGTCGGGAGTCCGCGGTCGTGTAGGCGACGGCCTGACTCCTGAAATCATCGCGCAGTTTGCGTCCGGCTTCGGTGCATGGGCGCTTCAGCAGGCGCGAGCAGATGGTAAGGAGACGGCCAGGTTAGTTGTTGGCCGCGACAGCCGTGTTTCCGGCCAGTTGTTTCAGAGAGTTGTGCTTTCCGCGCTGGAGTCTGTAGGGTGCGACGTAATCGACGTGGGCATGGCTCCAACGCCAACCATTCAGCTGGCTGTCGAGCACCATCACGCGGCCGGCGGACTTGCAATCACTGCCAGTCACAACCCTATCGAGTGGAATGCGCTGAAATTCATATCTCCGACGGGACTATTTCTGGATCCCGCCGAATCCGCCGCGATGCGTGCCATTGTCGAAGGCGTCATCCCCCGCGCCACCTGGGACAAGCTGGGGACTACCACCTCCGTTTCAGACGCCACCGAATTCCACATTCGGCAGATCCTCAAGCTCCCTTTCCTCGATGTGAAGGGAATTCGTGCACGGAAGTTCAAGGTCGCGCTTGACTGCGTTCGAGGCGCTGGCGGCGCGTTCATGCCTCGCCTCCTGGAGGAGCTGGGTTGCAACGTCACCGCCATCAATCTCGAGATGGACGGAAAATTCCCGCGCTCGCCGGAGCCGATTCCCGAAAATCTGGGAGAGCTGGAGGACCTGGTCAAAAAGTCAGGATCTGACATTGGGTTTGCTGTCGATCCGGATGTTGACCGGCTGGCGCTTGTCTCGGAAAAGGGGCGAGCGATTGGGGAGGACTACACCCTGGCTCTTGCCTCCAAAGTCGTCCTCCAGCACCGCGAAGGTCCAATAGTCACCAACCTCTCGACCAGCCGGATTGTAGACGACATAGCTGAAGAGGCGGGCCGAAAAGTGGTTCGTGCTCCGGTGGGTGAAGTGAACGTTGCAACCAGGATGCGGAGCGAGGGTGCACCTATCGGCGGTGAAGGCAATGGCGGCGTGATCCTGACTGAAATGCACCTCGGCCGGGATGCCCCGGTAGGTGCCGCGATCATGCTTCAGCTTCTGCTTCAGGAGAAGCGTACCCTTTCGGCGATAGTGGACTCCTATCCCCGCTACGCGATCGTCAAGGACAAGCTCGACCGTCCCAAGGCGCCTCTGGATAGCGTTTACGCTTCAATGCGAAAGGCCTTCCCTAAAGCTGAAGCCGATACCCAGGATGGGCTCCGCCTTACCTGGCCGGACAGGTGGGTTCACGTCCGCCCATCCGGAACGGAACCAATTGTGCGAGTAATAGCCGAGGCACCCACGGAATCCGAGGCGAAGCAGCTGATCGCCGAATGCCGCGCGCCGCTCGACGCGCTCGCTGGCTAGATTCACACGCTGGATGAGGTTGGCCAATAGACTCCCGCTCAGGCGGGCTTTAAAGGGATAGACGGCATGTGTGGAATCGTTGGATACATCGGAGAAAAGGGCGCAACTCCACTTCTTATAGAAGGGCTGAAGCGCCTCGAGTACCGCGGATACGACTCCGCTGGCGTCGCGGTGATGAATGGCGGCGGTGTTGAAACGAGAAAGGCAGCGGGCAAGATTTCCCGCCTGGAAGCCGCGATCGCGGCGACTCCTGTGCACGGAAACCTTGGCATCGCGCACACGCGTTGGGCGACGCATGGACAGCCCAATGAATGCAATGCACATCCGCACGTCGACTGCAAAGGTCATATCGCGGTAGTGCACAACGGCATCATCGAAAACGCAACCACGCTTCGGTCGCATCTTCAGGGCCTGGGTCACAAGTTCGTATCCGAGACTGACACGGAAGTTCTTGCCCACCTCATCGAGGAAGCTTTCGACGGAAATCTCGAAGATGCGGTGCGGGATGCGCTCTCGAAAATCGAAGGCACTTATGGAATTGCTGTTGTCTCGAGCGAGGACTCCAACAAGATTGTCGCTGCACGGAAGGGAAGCCCACTGCTCATCGGACTGGGCGACAAGGAGTACTATGTCGCCTCCGATGCTGCCGCTATCCTGGCCCACACCCGTGAAGTGATCTATCTCGATGATGGAGATCTCGCAGTTCTCAATCGTGATGGATACCGCATCATCGATCTTCGCGCCGAGGAACAGAGCCGGCACGTAAGCAAGATCGACTGGGATCTCGAGCAGATCGAGCGCGGTGGATACGAACATTTCATGCTCAAGGAAATTTTTGAGCAGCCGCAGACGGTAGAGAACTGCATGCGCGGCCGCCTCCTCGAGGAGGAGGGAACATCAAAGCTGGGCGGCCTCAACATGACGGACGAGCAGCTCCTTGCGATCGACAACATCGTGATCACGGCCTGCGGTACGAGCTGGCACTCGGCGCTCATCGGCGAGCACATGATCGAGGAGTTGACACGGATTCCCGTCGAAGTGGAGTACGCTTCCGAATTCCGCTACCGGAATCCGATCGTGAATTCGAGGACCCTTTGCATCGTCATTTCGCAGTCAGGGGAGACTGCCGACACGCTCGCAGCCATGCGCGAGGCAAAGCAGCGCGGCGCGCGTACCTACGGAATCGTCAATGTCGTCGGATCTACGATTGCACGGGAGTCCGACGGTGGGATCTATGTGCACGCCGGCCCTGAGATCGGCGTGGCATCAACCAAGGCATTCACGAGCCAGGTGATGGCGCTGCTGCTCCTCACCTTGAAGCTGGGCCGGCTTCGCGACATGTCTGTCGTCCGCGGCCGCGAAATCATCCAGGCAATGCGCCAGCTCCCGACGCAGATTCAAAGTATCCTGGATCGCGCGCAGGATATCGAGGACATCGCTGAGGAATTCAAGCGCGCTTCCAATTTCCTGTACCTCGGCCGCGGCTACAACTTTCCGACTGCCCTCGAGGGTGCGCTGAAGCTGAAGGAAATCAGCTACATCCACGCCGAGGGATACCCGGCGGCAGAGATGAAGCATGGACCCATTGCGCTTATCGATGAGATGATGCCGGTTGTGTTTGTCGCGCCACATGACGCTGTTTTCGAGAAGCTCACTTCGAACGTCCAGGAAGTAAAAGCGCGGAAAGGACGGGTCATCGCGATTACCAGTCGGGAAGAGGAAGCGCTGGCAGGCAAGCTGGATTACGAGTTCAGGATTCCGGAAACTGTCGATATGCTCACTCCCATCCTGGCCTCCGTTCCGTTGCAGCTGCTCGCGTATTACATCGCGGTGAAGCGCGGATCAAATGTCGATCAGCCGCGCAACCTGGCCAAGTCAGTCACGGTCGAGTAGGCACTGCGCGTACTGCTTCAGCGCGTTTCGCGGGCGGCCGTCAGGGTTGGAACGCTGACAGCCGGTGAGATAAATGCCGGGTATTTGCTCCTCGTTGGATTTACCACTTCCGACGGGGAGCAAGCCGTTTCATGGATGGCTGAAAAGGTGATCGGGCTCCGTCTATTTGGCGATGAGGATGGAAAAATGAATTTGTCCCTCAAGGATGTGGGAGGATCGATTCTCGTGGTCTCGCAGTTCACTCTTTACGGCGACGCTACCAGGGGCCGAAGGCCGAGCTTCATCGAAGCCGCACGCCCCGAAGTTGCCACACCGCTTTACGAACGATTCGTCATGCTTTTGCGCGAGGGCGGAGCGACAGTGGCTACGGGTGAGTTCGGCGCGATGATGGAAGTCGAGCTGGTCAATGACGGACCCGTCACCATCTGGCTCGAGAAATAAGAGATGCTTCAAGTCATCCTTGCTTCATCCTCTCCGCGCCGCCGCGAACTACTCACACTGATCGGCATTTCCCACGAAGTCCGCCCTGCCGACATCAACGAGTCGATACTGCCGGGCGAAATCCCTGTGGAACACGCCGAGCGGCTCGCGCGGGCCAAGGCACTCACAATCGCTGAGAGGAATCCGTCGGCAGTTGTCATCGGCTCAGATACAATTGTCGTGATCGATGGCGAGATATTGGGGAAGCCGGTCGACGAGGGCGACGCGCACCGCATGCTGCGGATGCTCAGCGGTCGGGAACACACAGTTGTCACGTCCGTCGCCGTTGCCTTGCAGGGAGAGGTGGTCTCGTCGGTTGAAAAAGTTCAAGTGACTTTTCGCGAGATAAGCGATAGTGAGATTCTGGACTACATCGCTACCCGTGAGCCAATGGACAAAGCCGGATCGTACGGAATTCAGGGATTCGGCGCGACAATAATTCGAAAAGTGGACGGTGACTTTTTCGCCGTAATGGGATTGTCGCTTGTCCGGCTTGTGGACCTGCTTGAGCAGCAGGGAATACGATATTCCTTTTCGGGCGGCCTTATTTCGCCACAGACTTAGCGCGATACTTCGCGTTCCAGATGGCGATTTTATGCTCGACGTCGTCAATCGATATTCGCTGCATGCGATCCGGCCGGTTTTCCAGGGACGGCGGATAGTTCTCACCCGGGTCTGCGTAAGCATCGATCATGAGGTCGCGGAATTTCCGGTACGGTCCGGTTCTACGCGGATTTGTGTAGCCGATAAGGCTGATAACAGGCTTGTTCAAGGCGACTGCAATGTGCAGCGGCCCGGTGTCCGGCGAGATCACAACCCCGGCGCCGTCCACTATAGAGACAAGATTGCGAAGACCACTGCCGAGCGCATCGACAGGCTTGTAATTGGCGGCGGCCAGGATCGCCGCACGGGCCTGAACCTCCCGCTCGGTCGTTCCCCCCACGAGAACTGACTTGATCCCATACTGGTCCTGCAGGTGGTCGATGACTGCGGCCCATCGATCAGGGAACCAGTCCTTTTCAGCTTTGCTTGTCGCTACAACGATCGCAGCATATTCACCCCCAACCGACTGCACGAAGTCGCGCTGCCACCCACGTTCATTTTCCGTCGGTCCAAGATCCCACTGTAACGGAGTCGGTGATACACCCAAGGCTTCCAGGAACTCGAAGTACTGATCCTGAACATGCTGCACAGGCCTGCGTGGAATCTTGAGATTGGTGAAAATCCAGTTCATGTCGCGCGCGCGCGAGCGGTCGAATCCGAGCTTTCGGTCAGCTTCGACAAGCAGCGTGATGATTCCAGCCTTGAGATAAACCTGGAGATTGAGCAGCAGGTCGAATCTCCTGCTCGCAAGCTTGCGACGCAGGTCGAGGAATCCGCCAAATCCCTTCTTGCGGTCGAAAACGATTATTTCGTCCACCGCGGGATGGTCGGCGATCAAGGAGGCCGGGCCGGGCTGCAGAATCCAGGTGATTGTGCAGGCCGGATTTGCCCGCTTGAGTGCATTCACCACGGGAAGCACGTGAACGGCGTCACCGACGGCGCTCATCATCACGATAATGATTTTGCCGGGTACAGGGGCCTTCACGCCTGCATCTCCATTGCCCGTCTCTCGAGCCACCGGATGTCTGCCTCTTCCAGAAAGATCTCACCGCGCGATCGTACTTTCTCGAGCGATCGCATGAGTCTCTGCATGTTCGCCCTGGCAACCATGGGGTCCCCGGGAACATTGAAGCGAACCCGGTCTACGTCGAGGACATAAGCACGGATCCTTTTGTCGACTTCCCCTTCACGGGAGAGTACGATGTTCTTGAGATTCAGGTCGGCATGATGCGCGCCCGCATGAGTCAGCGATCCAATAAGCTCGGAAATAGCCGCGAGCGCCTCGTGCTTGTTTTCCTTCTGAAGCGGCGACGAAAATACTTCGGCGAGATCGTATGCGTGTGGGACTTCGCGCGTAGCCACGTCGAGTCGCCGAAGCAGAGGGCCGGCGGGGTAAATCACGTAGGCGATAAGGCGCGGCGTACGGACGCCCTGCTTGCGCAGCCGCTCCGAGTTCAACAGCTCTACTATTCCACGCGTTGGGGCGATGTACCTGTCGCTCACAAACTTTGCAACCATCCCGCCCCTCACTGCATGGCGCACGACAACATCTCCCGAGATGGAGCCGAGACGTACAGCATACGCAGGGACGCGGCCCATGAGGACCCTCGCTCCAGGCTGGTTTCGCGCAAAGTCATATAATGAAATTCCCTGCATCGCTTCCCGGACTTCGTCGGCGCATTCCTCCAGCGCAATCACGCGCGCCTCGCCTATCCTGAAACGATCGTAACCTTCGATTACAATCTTCAAGTCATGACCCGGGCCGCGCGGACGCGACCAATCGCTGTGAGGAGTGCCCGTGCCTTGTTTTCAGTTTCGTCCCATTCGCGTTCGGGAATTGAATCGGCAACGATGCCCGCACCTGCCTGCACCGTAGCCACTCCGTCAGCCACTGTGCACGTCCTGATTGTGATGGCAAGGTCGAGGCGATCTGCACCCGCCGCAATGTAGCCAACCGCTCCGCCGTAGGGACCCCGCGGCCTGGTCTCCAGCTCATTGATAATCTCCATGGCTCGCACCTTTGGCGCGCCACTCAGCGTACCCGCCGGAAAGGTTGCACGGAGTACATCAGCGGCGCCTGTGCCGGCGCGTCTGATGCCTTCGACCTGACTCACCATGTGCAGGACATGTGAGTAACGCTCGACAACCATGGTCTGCGTTGCCCGCACAGAACCGAACTCCGCGACTCTCCCCACGTCGTTGCGTCCGAGATCGAGAAGCATCACGTGCTCGGCGATTTCCTTGGTATCATTTACGAGCTCAGCTTCCATTTTCAAGTCGTCTGCCGGTGTCGCGCCCCGCGGACGTGTGCCCGCGATTGGCCGGACGATCACTGCCGTGTCAGTCATTCGAACCAACAGCTCTGGTGAGCTTCCAATCAACTCAATGCCGTCGAGAAGAAGATGAAACATGTACGGAGATGGATTGATTGCTCGAAGCGCCCTGTACAAATCGGTCCCGTCAAAATCGTGCGGCACTGTAAACTGCCGTGAAAGCAGGACCTGGAAACAGTCACCGGCCCGGATGTATTCCTTGATCGTCTCAACTGCGCCCATGTACTCCTCGCGCGTCATGCTGGACTCCGCAGCTGCCGGCTCGGCGTCCGCATTCAGCGCGAGTGTGCTTGATGTCCCGGCACTGCGAAGCCTGGAGAGAACCGAATCGATCTCCTGTTCCGCCTCCAGGTAGAGACGGCGCAATTCCACCTCGCCGGTTTCTGGCTCCACTGGAACCCCAACGATCACGCGTGCCTGCGACCTGAGGTGATCGAGGACCACTACGGTTCTAGTGATCATGAAGAGCGCATCTGGAAGCGGGCTCTCGTGGACGGGCGTAATCGATTCCATGTGGGCGACAGCTTCGTAACCGATGTATCCGACAGCGCCATTCCAGAATACTCCAAGCTCGGGAACCTCAACCGGGTTGAGCTCGCGGAGCCTCATTTCGAGATCTGCAAATGGATTTTCCGGCGTCCTGGCGGAATGCCATCCATCGGCCGGACTCCAGTCCTCCACCACGCGTCCGCGGAGCCGCCATGCAGCAACAGGCTCGGTGCCGAGGAAGGTGTAGCGCGACCAGGTTTCACTGCCAGCGGGGGCGGACTCCAGCAGAAACGCAAATGGCTGCCGCCGAAGTTTTACGAATGCCGAGATTGGCGTCTCGGTATCGAGCAGCACTTCGCGCGATACCGGAACGAGGCCGCCGGAGGCCGCCCTGGTAACAAATTCGTCGAAGCTCACTTTATTGCAAAACTGTTCATGTGGTAATTTGGGCATATGATGCTCAGCCCAACCACTGTTGCGAGAATCTTTTTTCTCATTGCATTGCTGGCTCCCGCCGCCGGCGGGGCGCAGGGGTGGAATGATGAACGGAGTCGCAGGCTCGCCGAGGATGCCACTTCGCGGCGTGCCCTCCAGCTGGCCGACACAGGTCTTGTGGATTACACGGCATCCGCGAAGGGATTCCTGACGTTTCTCGCGCAGCTGGGGGAGGGATTCACCGAGCCGCCAAAGATAGTTCGCGCGGACGAGCTAGCGCTGGAGATCTTCTGGAAGGCACCGAATCTCAGCAAGCAGCGCATATTCGCGCGTCGCGACACGCTGTTGATGCCAACCGACATACAGTATCACCGCGATCATCTTGGAATCATCCAGAACAACTTTCCGAGTATCATAAGGCTCGGCGACGGGGATGAGGTTCAGGACGTACCGCACCCGCTGTCAGCAATTGGACTGCAGGAATACGATTTTGCAATTCGCGACTCGTTGCAGATTCGCCTGGGACCACGAACCATCAACGTATACGAAATACGGGTTCGTCCCCGTGACCCAAAACTGCCGCGCGCGGTTGGGGCGGTTTTCATAGACGTAGAGAGCCACGACGTCGTGCGGATGGCGTTCAGCTTTACGCGTTCCGCGCTCAAGGACAAGGATCTCGACGACGTTTCCGTCGTACTCGAAAACGGGCTTTTCGAGGGGAGGTTCTGGCTGCCGCGGAGACAGGAGATCGAAATTCGACGCTCGGGGTCGTGGCTGGATTTTCCGGCGCGTGGCATCATCCGCGGGCGCTGGGAAATATGCTGCTATCAGGTGAACAGGGGGATCGACAGGGCTGTTTTTGCAGGGCAGGAGATCGTGATACCGCAGAGTGCGTACACCAATACCTCCGCGTTCACCGGACAGATACTCGATTCACTTCCGGCAGATGTGCGTGCGGTTTCGGACGAGGACGTGCGGAAGGTACAGGACGAGGCTCGGGCGCTTGTTCGCGAGCAGGCACTTGCACGGACGCGCAGAACTGGACTGGCAGGCCGCAGCATTTCGGATTTCGTTCATTTCAACCGGGTCGAGGGGCTGACGGTTGGTGCCGGACTGCTTTCACGAGTGGGAAGTGGAGTTTCGATTCCCATGCGCGTTGGTTATGGGTTCAGCGATCATGAGCTCAAGGGATCTGCGGGCCTCTCATTCGAGCGCGCGAGTGGTGCAGCTGTCTCTCTTTCCCTCTTTCGGAGTTACCGCGAGGTTTCGGACGAGGGAGAGCGATCCCGCGCAGTCAACTCGATTGCGGCGCAGGAGTTTGGCAGCGACTACTCCGACATGTTCGACGTGCGCGGCGGTTCAGTCCGGCTGAGAGCGGCCATGATGAGCGGAGTAATTCCGTCCATCGAAATCTCTGTCGAACAGCACGAGCCCCTCGCCGTTCACGCTCGTCCCGCTTCTGGCAAATTCCAACCCACTGTGCTTGCAGACAACATCGATGAGACACGCGCTTCAATAATTCTCGAACGGCCCAATCGGGTAAGTGTTCTTGGCTTCGAGGTTCGCGGTCGCATTGTCGGTGAGCTTGCGTCGTGGGAGCCAAACAGATGCTGCGCGAATGGGAGAGCATCGTTGCGGCGGGCATTGTTTTCAACGCAAATGGAACGGCCGGTCGGAGCAAATCGCCTTGTCTTTCAGGCTTACGGCGGAACCGTGCGCAGTGGGTGGGAAGTGCCGGCACAGCACCTTTTTTACCTCGGGGGGCCGGTAACCGCGCCGGGATATGAATTCCACGCATTCTCTGGAAGCTCGGCTCTGGCAGCTCGTGTTGAATGGCGTTTTCCAGTAGCATTTCCGACGATTCCACTTGGGCGATACGGGCGCACTCCATCAACTGCCCCTCTTGCACCATTCTTGAATATTGCGGGAATCTCGGGAACGAATTCGACAGTGCGGAATGGAATGACACCCAGGCGAAACGGCTGGTATCCTTCGATAGGTGTAGGACTTCTCCCCGTGCTCGAGCTCGTGC
>JACDDZ010000026.1 GCA_013816695.1 Gemmatimonadaceae bacterium | reverse complement strand
CGCCGGCCAGTGCGACCATCGCCACACCTCCGGTCAACGCTGCAATTCGATTTCTGAAGTTCATTAGTTATGCCTCGTTGATTTAGAAGCCGATTTCGATCTGGCCGGAAATCTGGCGGAAGCTGGGATAACGGAATCCATCGATGCGGAAATTGAAGTCTCCGTTCGAGCTGGATTCTGGGTCAAACCCAGAGTAGTTCGTCCACGTCTTCAGGTTGCGGCCGATCATTGCAACCTTCACACTGCGTCCTTCACCCAAAAAGCGAATGGAGTTCACCAGGCTCGGCGAGAGCGCGTAACTGAGCGACAGCTCGCGAAGCTTCACATAGGAACCGTCTTCCACGAAGTGGCTGTTCGGCTCGAGCGCGTTGTAGAAACCAACCGAGTAGTAATCCAGTACATGCTTGTTCTCGGGCGCCTTGCCTGCCTGATCCAGTTCCGCATGACGTCCGTCCTGGAACATCCACTGCTTCGTGAAGTTGTAGATCTGTCCACCACGCGTTCCGTCCAGCAGACCGTACACAGTAAATCCGCGTGCGCGGAGCGTGTTCGACCAGCCGAAGGAATAGTCGGGGTTTACATCTCCGATCTTCACATTGTTCGATCCCTTCGCATCTACGTACACGATCGGACGCTCGCAAGCTTTGTTGATGCAGCTCTTGAGCACGACGTATCCGCCATCATTGACGGTGTAGAGGTTGAGGTCGATTGCCGAGTTGAGCGGGTTGTCCTTCAGGCGCTCAAGATCGCGGACAAACTGCTGTCCGTAGATGACGCCGAGCTGCTCGCCGGCCTTGTAGAAGAAGATATTCTGGCCCTGCGAGGTGCTTCCGGCGCGGAATGGCGCACGGTTCAACTGATCGATCTTCTGGCGTGAACGCTCACCTGTAAGGGTGAAGTTGTAGCTGAAGTTCGGTCGCTCGAATACTCGCGTATTTAACGTAAGTTCGAAAGTTCTCGCGCCTACGCGGGCAGCATTCTGGTACTGACTTCTGAAGCCGCCGGACTGCGCGAGCGACAGCGGGATCAGCAGGAAGGCCCCTTCGGTGTGGCGGTCGGACTTTACGAACTCTGCATCGAATCGATCAAGGAAGCTCACGTTCAGTCCCACTTCATTTTCGGTCTGGATCGCTGGCTTCAGGTTCTTATTACCGATCGTATTCTTGGTGAGGTTTCCAGCGGTGACGTTGTAGGTCTCGTACTGGAAGTCAAATCCAGGACGCAAACCAGCTGTTCCCCTGGCAGCACGGATCTTAAGATCCTGGATGCCGGGAAGTGTGAAGTCTTCACTGATTCTCCATGCTCCGGAGATACCATAGAAGTTGTTCCAGCGGTTGGCAGCACCGAACAGCGACGAACCGTCACGGCGTCCGAGCAGCTGCATCAGGTAACGATCACCGTAGTTGAAATTCTGCGTGATGAAGCCGTTCATGGTGCGAATCGGCTGAATGATCGAACTCGTGCTCAACTGCGTTGGATCAGCAGACTGAAGATCGGGCACAGATCCGACAAGCAGCTTCGAAGTGCTGGTGCCGAAGTTGTAATTCCGCTCGTCTTCATAGAGATAGGTCGCGCGAGTCGTCGAACGCAGCTGCCCAAACTGGAAATTCGTAGTGACATTTCCCTGAGTGTTCGATGCCGTATTGTTCGCTGTGAAGAGTCCCAGCGAGCCCGGGCCCGGTGTTTCAAGGCTGGTATTGCTGGTAAGCTTTCCGCGATCATAGAAGTTCGACTCGCGAAGGTTGAGACGATCCGTTCCATAGCTTCCGTCGATGTTCAGCCATTCCCAGGGACGATACCGCGCGGAGAATGAACCAATGAGACGCTCTCTGCGAAGGTTGTAGCTGCGGTTGGCGAGATCATACAGCGGGTTTCCACGGGATGTGCCGCCGACAGCCGCTTCAGGAAGAACCGGTGAATACTTCGTTCCGGTTGGGCCATTCGGAAAAGTCAGGTCGACATCCGGTGGCGATTGAAGAAGCGTAAAGAAGGTGGAGCCCGAGCCGGCCTTGGAGTTCGGCGTCTGATCGTCGTTCGAGAGACCGTAGGTCAGTGCGGCCGACATGTCGGCGCCCTGCCAGAGACCCTGATCGAGGTTCAGGCGGATGTTGTTACGACGGAAGCCGTTGAGCAGTGGCAGAATTCCACGGTCAGTGTCGCGGCTGTACGACGTCGAGAAATTAGTATTTCCACGACGAAGCGCGATCTGCCCGTAGTTCGTGACATACTGGCCGCTGCGGAGATTTTCAGTCAGCTGATTACGATATGTGCCGGCCGGAAATTCAGCGTCGATATAACGGTCAGCCTTGATGACGCGCTGATTGGCGGAGGTAACCAGGAAGCTTCCATCCGCGTTCAGGACGTTTGCGTGGTGCTGGTTAAGCGGAACATAGTGCTCGACTTCCGAGGTTCCGAATTCGTTCCGGGTCAGGAAGCTGAGCTTGTTGTCGGCCTGGTTGCGGCCGCGCTTGGTCGTGATTGAGATAACGCCGCTTGCCGCATCCGATCCGTAGGTGTTCGCCGAAGCGGCTCCCTTGAGGACTTCGATGCCTTCGATGTCGTTACCGTTGATGTCGGCAAGGCCGTTCTTGGTGATAACGCCATCGATGAGAACCAGAGGATTCTGGCCGCCAACGGCGAGATTGGTAGAACCACGAACACGAAGTGCCGGGCTCGATCCGGGCTGCCCCTGCGTGAAGGACACGCGCACACCGGCGACTTTGCCGGCAAGAGCGGTCGCCGGCGAAACCGCCGGAACGTCCTTCAGCATCTCTTCACTGACCTTTCCAACGGAGATCGTAAGATTCTTCGTGGAAGTAGCCTGGGCCACACCAGTCACGACGACTTCGTCGAGGCGACGGATATCGGTCGCAAGTGTGAAGTTCTGAGTCTGGCTACCGCGGGTCAGCGAGACTGCGGTATTGGAGGGAGAAAAACCGATGCGGCGTGCGGTCAGGGTTACGCTCTGTCCACGGGCGTTGGCATCGGAGATCGTCAACGAATACGTACCGTTGACGGACGTGGCTGTTCCTGCATTGAGCGCCTGGATGAAAACGTTCGCGCCTTCAACTGGGGCTCCCTGGCTGTTCGTAACTTTGCCGGAGATTGTGGTCTGTGCTGCGGCCACTGTTGCACCCGTGAAAATCGCGACGAGTGCCAGGGCTGCAGACAGCAGCCATCTAACTCGTACAGTGCTGGTCATACGTTACCTCAAACTGGGTGGTAGTTTTTCGGCCGATTCGCCGAAGTGGTACATCTGTTCCTACAACTGCTTCCTTACACACCTGGGGTTGCCGTCTCTCCTTGTATAGAAGAAAGGTGAATGTGCAGGGTTCGCGGGTTGGGGAGGCGAGCCCTGAAAGGGATGGAAAGTATCAAGGCAAGGATAGACCCCGTGCACAGGCGAGGCAATAGCGAATTTGGCGAAAACTCGCTGATGTGGGACTACTGCAGAGCTGACCTCGTTTCAGTTAAACCGGGTCCAGATCACTATCGCGGCGCAATCGTCGGGTTTAGGGCTGAATTGGGGGGGTACGCTGGCCAATCCATGGTATACCTCGATGGCTTCTATCTGGTTGGGGTGGATTGCCGCCAGTTCGTTCATTCCATCGTTCAGCCTCTGGCCATCGATAAAGACCTCCACCCCACTCTTGCAGCGGGCAAAGGACAACAGCGGGGTGTTCCCCCGGTAGGTCAGCCGGAGGCCGGCGATACTGGCAAATAGGTCAAATGCCCGCGAGGGACCCCGCCTTTCGATGTCCTCCCTGGTAATGAACGTCCCTTCCCCCGCCTTTCGGCGCCTGTAGAAATCGTCAAATCGAGTGGTTCGAGCCAGTCTAGGTGGTTTGCCCCCGCTGTCGCGCACCATTACCGAGCTCAGATTTACCGCCAATCTACTGAGCAAAATGCTGGTGGCCACAGACCCACCGGCAGGCACCACGATGTCCTGACTGGCTTCCCTGAAGCCAATCTTGCGAACGGAAATCTTCTGGGGACCCCAGTCCACGTCCACAAATTCGACCTCGCCTCTCAAATTGGTGGACGACTTCAAATTCGTGCCATTCACCGCTACTTCCGCACTGGATATGGGATTCCCCGCAGTGTCGGTTACCGTAACCGAGATTTTTCTGGGATTCCGCACCTGAGCGCCGCCCGTTGCTGGCGTAAGCGCGATCGATGCGCAAAGGGCCAGCAACAGATAATCAAGCGCAAAAGCCGAACGAAATGGGCGGAAGGACATGGGCGTTACACCTGTAAGCCGTCTACCTGGAATCTCGCATGCTGCACAGCAATGCGCGATAGCCGGATTATGCTATCTTAGCGCGCCTTGATTTCCCCCGCATCCAATCCCGCCGTAGCCCCCCGCTACGTACTCGGCATCTCCGCTTTTTATCACGACAGTGCGGCATGCCTGCTGAGCGAGGGTAAAATCGTCGCCGCGGCGCAAGAGGAGAGGTTCACACGAATCAAAGGTGATGAATCTTTCCCGGCGCATGCCACCAGCTTCTGCCTTTCCAGCGCCGGGATCAGCGCGGGTTCGCTTGAAGCGGTTGTCTTTTATGAAAAGCCGCTTCTCAAGTTCGAGCGCCTGCTTGAGACCTATCTCGCGATCGCCCCCCGAGGCTTCTCCTCTTTCAGAAAGGCGGCTCCCCTCTGGATGAAGGAGAGACTTTACGTGGAGCGCGCCATACGCGACGGTCTCGGCGGATATTCCGGAAAACTGCTTTACGCGGAACATCACGAGTCCCATGCGGCGAGTGCATTTTTTCCATCACCATTTCATTCGGCCGCAATACTTACAATCGATGGTGTAGGTGAATGGGCAACCGCGGCAATTGGGCACGGGCAGGCCGACGAGTTGACGCTTCTGAGGGAGATGCACTGGCCCGACTCACTCGGCCTGCTCTACTCCGCCTTCACGTATCACGCGGGATTCAGGGTTAATTCCGGCGAGTACAAGCTTATGGGCCTGGCTCCGTACGGTCAGCCGAGATTTCTGTCGAAAATTTATGAACACCTGATAGACCTTCGAGAGGACGGATCCTTTCGGATGCGACAGAATTTCTTTGACTACATGGGTGGTCTCACCATGACGAATTCAGCCTTTGCCGATTTATTTGAGGGGCCGCCAAGAGTTCCGGAATCTCCACTCACCCAGCGGGAAATGGACATGGCGCGCAGCGTCCAGGACGCCTGCGAAGAAATAGTTCTTCGCATGGCGAATACCGCGCACAAAATCACGGGAGAAAAATCTTTGTGCATTGCCGGCGGCGTTGGTCTCAACGCGGTCGCAAATGGGAGAGTCCTGAGAGAAAGTCCGTTCAGCGAAATCTGGATTCAGCCTGCAGCAGGCGACGCTGGCGGCGCTCTTGGCGCAGCGATGCTGGGACACTGCCGTTACCTGGGTGGAAGCCGGCCGAAAAGCCCGAAGGGTGACCACATGCATGGGGCATATCTGGGCCCTGAGTTTAGCGAGGATGAGATCACGCATGAGCTGAATCTTCTTGGTGCGAAATACCAGCGGCTTGCCGAGACCGACCTGTTGGCACGTACGGCCGCTCTTATTGGGGACGGGAAAGTCATTGGCTGGTTCCAGGGCAGAATGGAGTTCGGTCCGCGCGCGCTTGGAGCGCGCAGCATACTTGCCGATCCGCGGAACCCGCGCATGCAGGCGGAAATCAATCTCAAGATAAAATTTCGCGAGGGTTTTCGACCTTTCGCTCCGAGCGTACTGCTGGATCGTGCGTCCGATTTTTTTGACATCGATGCGGAATCTCCGTACATGCTCGTCGTGGCTCCGGTAGCGGCCAGCCACCTGCTCTCTCCTCCAGCTGATTCAGGCGCTGAATGGGGAATCGAGCGACTGAATATCCCAAGGTCAGACATTCCGGCGGTGACTCACCTCGATGGCTCTGCCAGAATCCAGACGGTGGACGAATCAAACTGGCGGTTTTATATGCTGCTCAAGGAATTTGAGCGGCTGACCGGATGCCCGGTACTCGTCAACACGTCGTTCAACGTGAGAGGGGAACCGATCGTTTGCTCGCCGGCGGACGCGTACCGCTGCCTGATGCGCACGAACCTGGATTATCTCGCGATCGGGAATATTCTGCTGTCCCGGGAAGAACAGCCACCCTTGGAAGGGGACGACGAATGGCAGAAGCTGCTTCGCACAGATTGACAGCTGGTGAGGGCCGCCGATTTGCGCTGACGCTCGCAGCCGCGTTCGCGCTCATCGGGCTGATCACAGGATGGCGCGGCCGCGAAACTTTCTCGCGTGCCACACTGTTGATTAGCTCAATTCTCCTGATCGCAGCCATCACCGTTCCCCGGCGACTCGGCCCGGTGGAACGAGCCTGGACGAGGTTCGGCGAAGCGCTCTCGCGGATTACTTCACCGATTTTTCTTGGCGTCGTGTACTTTGCTGTGTTCGCCTCGGTAGGCGCGCTCCGAAAAATGCTTGGCAGGAATTCAATTGCGCACCGAGCCGTTGAAAATAGCTACTGGAAAACACGGGAGCCGATCGATGCAGACTCCCGTCGCCTGCGAATGGAACGTCAGTTCTGATACGAGAAAGGGTGATCAATGGGATTCTTGGCAGTGATGCGTGAGTTATGGGCCTTCATGCGTGTCCGAAAAAAAATGTGGCTGTTGCCGGTTATCGTTGTCCTGCTGCTGGTCGGCGGACTGCTCGTGCTGGCTCAGGGTAGCGCGCTTGCCCCGTTCATTTACACGATCTTTTAGGCGATACCGACTCTCTTGAGCACCGAAAAAAGTCGGAGACAGACAGCCCCAAAGCTTCGCCCCCCTCCAGTGCTTAGCGCGCGGAAGCGATTTGCGTTTGTCGTCATAGCACTCGCGCTCCCGTTCCTTTTGCTGGGCGCGCTGGAGCTGAGCCTCCGGGCCGGCGATTATGGCGGGACATCCCCGCTCTTCGAGGCACCGCCGGCTTTTGGTGGCCGTTACCTCGCCCCGGGCGAACATGTTGGCTCACGCTTTTTTCCATCTGAGCAGTTCCCGCCAACACCGCCAAACGATCTTTTTCTGGCAGATAAACCAGCGCACGGACTTCGGATTTTTGCCCTGGGTGAGTCATCCGCGGCCGGTTTTCCATATCCCCCTAACGCGATGTTTACGCGTTTGGTCGCGGACGCTCTCGGCGATGCCATTCCGGGCGATACAGTCGAAGTCGTAAACCTTGGAATCGCAGCCACTAACAGTTACGCGCTCGTGGATTTCGTGGATGAGATTCTGGAACAGAAGCCCGACGCCATTCTCATTTACTCCGGACACAATGAGTACTACGGAGCGCTCGGCGTGGGTTCCACGGAATCTCTCGGCGCATTTCCCGCGTTCGTGCGCCTTTACCTTCGGCTTCAGCGGCTGAAGACTTTTCTTCTGCTCCGAAACGCGATAAAGGGCGCGCTCTCGCTCGCTTCAAACCAGTCCAGGAGTGACGAATCTTCGCCGAGCCGCATGGAGAGCGTTGCGCGCGATCAAAGAATTGATTTTGGAGGGACGGCATATCGTGCGGGGTCCAGGCAATACGAGACCAACCTGGCCATCGTTCTGGAAAAATTCCGGGATGCCGGCGTTCCTGTGTTCATTGGAAGTCTTGTCAGCAACCTTCGCGACCAGCGTCCCCTCGCGCTTCTGTCAGGCGGTGGCCCAATTGCGCGTCCGGCTCAGACGGCTTTCGATTCTGCCAGTCAGCATCTGGACAGGGGCGACTCGATAACTGCGAAAACTCTTTTTGAGCGCGCGCGCGACCTGGATGTCGTGCGATTTCGGGCGCCTGGAGAATTCAATTCCATAGTGAAACGCCTGGCAGAAAAATATTCTGCTCACTACGTCCCGGTCGCTGAAACCTTCGCGGCGTATTCGCGGAGCGGGATTCCCGGTGGGGATCTCATCCTGGAACACGTACACCCCAACTCGCACGGGTACGCCCTGCTCGGCGCTGCCTATGTGACCGCTATCAAAAACAGCGGGGTGCTGAAGAACGCCGATTTTGCGCGTTTGCGGAGCTGGTCCGATTATGCGCAGCGAATGAGCCTTACTGAGTTCGACGAGCGGATCGCGCTGCATGAGGTCCAGACGGTCACAACGCGCTGGCCTTTCGTTCCGTTCAGCGGACAGAAAGACTATCGCGGCACCTACAAACCGGCGAACAAGATGGACTCTCTCGCTTTTTTCGTGTCGCGCGGTGGAATCACGTGGACGGAAGCAAAGTCGCAGCTCGCGGAATTCTACCTGCAGAGCGGAAAGATCGACGAGGCAGTAAAAGAGTATGACGGATTGATTCGAAATTTCCCGCATAGCGAGCCCCCGTTGAGCCTCGCAGCCAAGGCACTCTTGTCTGCGCGACAACTTGACCGAGCGATCCCTTACCTCGAGCGAGCGATTTCCGTGCACCCGACCGGATACAACACTTTCGCGCTGGGAGTGATTGCATTGCGAAAGCGCGACGCCGCGCGGGCTATAGGACTGCTGGAACAGTCACTCCGCATCGCACCACGAAATCCTGATGCGATGTACCAGCTTTCGCTCGCATATGCATTCGCAAAAAATGCTGAGGCCGCGCAATCCACGGCACTAAAACTTTACCAACTCGCGCCGGGCTATCCCGGACTGTCCGGTTGGCTGGCTACGCTTGGGCTGCAGCCACAGTAACCCTTGGCGTTCGACTGCCGTCGCAGGGGACACAGAGGTAATCGCAGAGGTTTTTGGAATTTGTTTGCGACCCCGCAATCGCGAAACGCAAGAACTGCAACGTACTGCTGTTAGCTGTTGGCTGAAGCTGTTAGCTGTTGGCTGAAGCTATTAGCTGGCTAATAGCTAATAGCGTCAGCTAATAGCCAATAGCTGTATGTTGCCTTTCCCAGGGAGCCGCGACAACCTCTGTGTCCCCCGCGTCCTCTGCGGCGCAGTCGAGCGGCGCACTTGAGCGCCACACGAGGACTACTTGCCGAGAAACCGATGCAAAGCCCCGTATGGATCCTTCGGATTCGCTCTTGCCAACCCGATAATTCGCGCAATCGCGCGATTCAAACTCTTCCCTTCCCGCACATAGACGTCGTCGAAACACTGCAGATCCTGCGCATAAATCCGTCGCGCGAGAAGGGCAGCGTTGTCCAATGGAACCCGCGTCGCATAGGTAGGCCCGATCGTCTGAAATTTTCGGCTTACGTCGGTGATCAATGCAGCGCGAGCGCGAGCATACACGGTGTCGCGGGCGCCAAGTCGCTCGGTGCGGCTGCCCGAATGCGCCGAAAACGCCGAATCAAGTGACGTCAGTAGCTGCGCCCAGAAAACAGAAAGCAGCTTTTCGTCGGCCCATCGCGCTTCCACCTCACGAGCCGCCCGCTCCTGACCGCGCCCCTGGAAAAACGCCGCCGCGCCGCGCGCACCCACAAAACTCGCGAAAGATTCGTTGAAATAGGCCTGACCGGGTGCATAAAAAGTGTTGTGCGTAAGTTCGTGGATAACAGTGTTCGCCAGTTCAGTGGAATCGCGCCGCAGGCTCGTACTGAGCACCGGGTCGTTGAACCACCCAAGCGTACTGAACGCATCGGAAGGACGTAAATAGGTATCAAACCCGTCGCGCTGGAGTTTTTGTTCGTCCCGTTTTGCGCGCTCAAAGTCGAAGTACCCCTTATACGGAACGCGGCCAACTATTGGAAACCACCAGGTATATGCTTTGAGCGAATCCCGATATGCGGCCGACAGCACAAGCACGAGAGTGTCCGCATCGAGTTTGGAATAGCTTGTAAAGCTTTCCTTCGTCTTGAGACCAAGGGAAACCTTTGCAAACTCCCGCGCGTCCAGAACGACCTTCAATTTTGACCGGGTGCCTTCGTCGACAGATGGGTCGCGCACCAACCGCGCAATCGGGCGGCGGTTGCTGAGTATTTTCGCCTCCTCCACTGCCCCGCGACTCAGATAGCACCCGGCCGGGGTCATTGCCAGCAAGGCGACACACCCGAGAAGGGCTAAAGCAACAATTCTCTTCTGCATACGCTTGAGATTACTCCAGGGCGTCAAATTGCGCGACCGTTTTTTTCCAGCTGTCAAGCGCTGTCTTACGGGCGAAACAAGGCATATTCTTAGACGTGTCCTTCGTTCATCTCCACTGCCATTCCGAGTACTCCCTCCTCGACGGCGCCAACCGCATTGAAGACCTGATCCGGCGCGCGCAGGAGTTCGAGCAGCCTGCGCTTGCCATCACTGATCACGGCAATCTTCACGCGGCCTGGGATTTCCAGGAAAAAGCGAAAAAAGCGGGAATAAAACCCATCATTGGAATGGAGGCGTACGTTGCGCCCGGCAGCCGCCGCTCACGCGAGCGTCTCGCTGGCCCGCGCGCCAAGCCGTATTACCACCTGGTGCTGCTCGCTCGCGACGCCGTTGGATACAAGAACCTGGTCAAGCTGTCGTCGCTTGCCTACACCGAGGGGTTCTACTCCAAACCCCGGGTAGATCGTGAGCTTCTGGCGAAATACAACGAAGGCATCATCGTCTCCTCTGCGTGCATGGCCGGCGAAGTTGCGACGCACCTTCTCGAAGGCAACTACGAATACGCCAAGGAAGCTGCCAGCTGGTACGCCGACGTATTTCGCGATCGCTATTATCTCGAGGTCCAGGCACACGAGAGCGATAACCAGGGCCGCCTCAACGAACAGGTTTTTCGCCTGGCGGGGGACATGAATCTCCCGGTAGTTGCAACGAATGACGCGCACTTCCTCCGACAGGAGGATCACGAGTCGCACGACATCCTCCTTTGCATTGGGCTGGGCAAGGACTACGAAGACCGCGACCGGATGCGTTACGACGAAGGTCTCTACTTCAAGAACGCAGACGAAATAGCTGGAGCATTCCCCGGCAGACCGGATGTCCTCGAGAATACGATGCGCGTTGGCGAAGAGACTTCAGTCGAGTTCACGAAGAAGTACCAGGTTCCATCGTTTCCGTTGCCGGCAGGCGTGATGAGTGAGGACGCTCTCCTCATCCAGCTTTCGGAGGAAGGTGCCCGCAAACGTTACGGAGACGTCCTTCCGGCGGAAGTTCGCGAGCGCCTCGATTACGAGCTTGGCGTAATCACCAAGACGGGATACGCCGGCTACTTCCTGATTGTGGCCGACTTCATCCGCGCGGCGCGGGAACTCGGAATTCCTGTGGGTCCCGGACGCGGATCGGCCGCGGGATCTATCGTCGCGTATTCGCTCCGCATCACCGACGTGTGCCCGCTCAAGTTCGATCTTCTTTTCGAGCGCTTCCTGAATCCCGAACGAATCTCGATGCCGGACATAGACATCGATTTCTGCTATGAGCGCCGCGGCGAGGTGATCGAATATGTGCGCCAGAAATACGGGCGCGACTCGGTCGGACAGATTATCACTTTCGGCACTCTAAAGTCGCGAGCAGCAGTCAAGGACGTGGGCCGCGCGCTCGGCTTCACCCCTGGCGAGACCGATGCGCTCACGAAACTGATTCCGAACCTTCCCAACTATTCGCTCACCATCAAGGAAGCGGTCGAGAAGGTTGACGAAATCCGCCAGCTTTACAAAAAGGAAGAGCGCTATCGTAACCTGCTCGATCATGCGATGGCGCTCGAGGGCTTGTCCCGCCACGCTGGAGTGCACGCCGCAGGTGTCGTGATTGCGCCGGGTCCGCTCGACGAGTACGTCCCGATCTGTACCCAGGCGTCGAAAGGATCGGGCTCGCGCGACGAAGAAGCTGTCGTAGTCACCCAGTACGACATGAACGCGCTGGAAAAAGCCGGCATGCTCAAGATGGATTTTCTTGGCCTCACAACGCTCACGATCATCCACGACACCCTAGCATCAATCCGTGCGCGCACCGGCTCGGCGCCTGACATGGATACGCTCGGACTCGACGACCAGGACGTGTACCGGATGCTTCGCGCCGGAAAGACGGCAGGGGTATTCCAGTTCGAGTCTTCGATTGGAACGGAGATGCTTCGTGCGATGCGCGCAGACCGCTTCGACGATCTCGTCGCATCCAACGCCCTGCTGCGCCCCGGCACGCTCGACTCGGGAATGCACAAAGTTTACTGCAAACGAAAGAAGGGCGAAGAGCCGGTGAGCTATGCGCTACCCGAGCTCGAGGAAATTCTGCAGCCCACCTTTGGCGTCATCGTCTACCAGGAGCAGCTGATGCGAATTGCGCAGCGGCTGGCTGGAATTTCGCTCGCCGAAGCCGACGTCCTGCGAAAAGCGGTTGGAAAGAAGGACGCCGAGCTGATTCGCGCGGAGCTCGGAAAGTTTGTGACCAAGTCCATCGCCCGCGGCTTCAAGAAGGAGGTCATCGAGACCCTGGCTGGCCAGATCGAAACGTTCGGGCGCTACGGGTTCAACAAGTCGCACTCGGTTGCGTACTCGGTGATCTCATATCACACGGCATGGCTCAAGTGGCACTACCCCGCCGACTTCATGGCCGCGCTGCTCTCCTCGCAGATCGGCGACACCGACAGCGTCGTCAAGTACATCAATGAAGCGCGCGACATGGGAATCGAGGTGCTTCCGCCCGACGTGAACGAGTCCGGCTACAAGTTCACTGTTGTGGGGGAAAAGCGAATTCGCTTCGGGTTGGGCGCAATTCGAAATGCCGGCCGCAGCGCGCTGGATTCCGTCCTGGAGGCGCGCGCCAGTGGTGGAGCATTCACTTCCATTTTT
>JACDDZ010000320.1 GCA_013816695.1 Gemmatimonadaceae bacterium | reverse complement strand
TACATCACCGTGCAGGACGACGCCCTTGTCGAGGACGTGATTGAGAAGGTCGCCGAGGTCGAGCCTGTCGTCAGAGAAGAGATCGCTATCCGCCACTGCGCGTACCCACAAAGTTGTACGGCGGCCACGGGCCGGTGAAATCGAAATCGAGTCCGCTGTCCCTGTGTTGATTCACAAGGCTAGTAAGCACACGCCGGAATTCGTCGAACGCAGTATCACCAACGAGAAACGCTGCGTACAGAATGGCTCGCCCCTTTCCGGCCGGCGTTTCCGCAGGGAGCTGGTGCCGGAGTGCCTTCACCGCTGAGTGTTCGAGCTGGTCGAAACAGTCCTGCGCCGTCTCCCGCAAAAACGCGCGAACTTCATTGTCCCGTTGCTCCGCGATTTTCTTCTGGAGAAGGTATCGCTGCCCGGGACTTGCCCTGGCCGCAGCACTTTCAAGATCGGCGATTGCAGGGCGAAGCCGGCCAATCTGTTCCTGCACACGCGAGGGGGAGGCGAAAACGCGAACCGCGTACTCGTGCGTGCCGGCAACCGAGGTGAGCGTTTCGAGAAATTCCGCCGACCTGTCCCTGAGCATTCCCCGTATCCCATCCTCGCTCTTGAATAGCGTCCACATCGGGAACGGAATCACGGGACCCGCGTCACCTGCCCAGGTAACAACGCGATCATGCGCTACGGCACGCGGTCCCAGCCATTCGACCTGCGCGGTATTCAACTCAAGATTTTCTGGCGAGTACTCGCTGGCACCTAGACCGGACACCAGCGCCGTCAATTCACCCTCGGAAATCCGGGAGACAGGCAGGCCGTCGAGGCCCTTGGGCTCCATGACTGCAGCGAATGTTGAATGGACTACGCCATAGACGTAGCGAATGAGATCCAACTACTCGTCGCCTTCTTCGCGCGCAACGCGAACGGGACCGCCCGCCGTCGCCATGCCGAACTCTTCGCGCCACCTCCGCACCTCGCGGAGGCGCTGCATTATTTCCTGCTCGCGAACGAGATACTCGTCATCGTCGATTTCACCGGACTCGAGCGACATTTGCAGCTCCATGAACTCGTTCTTCACGGCTGTATCGTCGCTCAGCTCCTCTTTCACTGCCCGTTCAACTTTCTCCAGCGACCATTGTGCTCCCCAAACCGGACCCAGAAAGGGCGACAGGAGAATCTTGGTCAGAATTCCCATTTCAGCTCGCCTTCTCCAGCTTGAGCTTGATGTTCACGAAATTGTACGGCGGCCAGGGCCCCGTGTACTTGAACGTCAGGAAATCCTCATAGCGACGCCCGATTTCCTTGACCTTGTCGTCAAAGGCCTTCTCGTCGTTGCGGTCGACAAGAAAAGCGGCGTTGAGAATCATCCGGTCGCCGATGACCTTGTTGCTCCGACTCGCTACCGATACCTGCTTGAGCGCCTCATGAACTTCCGTCACATACCAGTTGCCACGCTCTTCCATCGCGGCCTCTATCAGGCGGCCAAGCTGCATCCGCGCGAAATAGGTGGATGACGCAGCGTTGCGCGTGATTTCATCCTTCAGGCGGTGAATCTCGTCGTTCTCGGTCTCGATGCTGGCGACGACCTTCTCCCGGTCCCAGAGGATCTTGAGACCGAACTCGATCTTGTCCTGCATCTTGTCGAGCACGTCGGTGAATGCCTGATACGTGGAACGGAGCAGCTCGGAAACGTCCTGCTCCGACCTGAATACCGTCCCGAACGACATCGGGATGACGGTGAACTCCCGCATTACAGTTTCATTCACGAACTCGTGAGCAAGGACATTTTCACGAGTCGGGTCGTAGATGACGAGCGGAGTATCGCTGACTACAGCGGCGAGATCCTGTTCGTGAATGGTGTATACACGCCTGCCGCCACCGATTCCGATTCCGCCAAAGTCCCGGTGCCTGTCATTCCGGATAATGCAGTAGACGTATTTCCCGCCGACGTCTGCACTGAATTCGTCCGTTTCGTCAACCATTTCATCAACCATTCAAATCTCCCCTCATTACCGCCAGGCTGCCACGAGGATCCAGGCAGCAATCGCACACCCGATTCCAACCTTCAATGCTGTCGCAACTACGCGGCCCACCAGGGCTCCTGTCGCAACCCGGGTCGCCCCGCGGGCACCTGACTGTCCACCTGATATCTCAGCAATAAAAGCACCCACGAAGGATCCCGCAAATGCGCCAATCACCGATCCGATGATGGGAACGGGTATTCCGACCATCATCCCGATGAACCCGCCAATTATCGCACCCCAGCCCGCTCTCCGCGAGCCTCCATACTTCCGCGCGTACTTGCCGGTCAGCGTGAACTCGAACACCTCGGCGCAAAGCGCCAGAACCGTAATGGCGACAATCGTGAACCAGCTTATCGGATGCTCCGGCAACAGAATCCGGTAGCAGACTGCCGACGCTATCATGACCCACAATCCCGGGAGTCCGAAGACAATCAGAATCAGTGAAAGCACGATCACAGCTGTGAGTAGGATCAGTTCCATCAGGCGAGCCCCATCAGTTCCTTCACTTCGCGAATTGTACTGCGCGCCACGTCCGTTGCGCGCTCAGTTCCCCTGCCTAGCGATTCTTTCAGCAGCTTTGTATTGCCGCGTACATCCGCTGCCCGCTTTCGAATTGGAACCAGCTCCACTTCCATATTTTCGAAAAGAACCTTCTTGCACTCGATGCATCCCCATCCCGC
>JACDDZ010000319.1 GCA_013816695.1 Gemmatimonadaceae bacterium | reverse complement strand
GTGCTTGAAGGGTGACCGCGCATGACATAGGTTGCCATCTACGCGGGAATAGCTCAGTTGGTAGAGCACAACCTTGCCAAGGTTGGGGTCGCGGGTTCGAGTCCCGTTTCCCGCTTTTTAGAGGAAGTGCGCACGCTCTGTTCAGGAATTTCTTCTTGAACTCGATTCCACCGGAATACTCCGATGTGCGGCCCTGTTCGTGCTCATGATTCATACGAATGCTGCCTCCGCAATCCACTATCTCTCTTTTGTTGGCCCAGATCGACGGGTCGGCCATTGGATTCCCGTCATCGGCCGTCCACGGGGTACATCGCGCTGTCGCAATCGCCCCACTGCCTGGTGCCCCTGACGTCATCGAAGGAGCAATCAACCTTCGCGGACGAATTGTTCCCGTTCTGGATCTTCGTCGGCTATTTGTGCTTAACCGAGCCGATGTTTCACCAGACCAGTTTCTGATCGTTCTAAGCATCGCTGATAGGCTCATTGCAGTAAGAGTGGATGACGTATTGGATGTCACGGAGGTACCACAAAAGAGTTTTGAGTCTCCGAGCACAATTTCTCCAGTGCTCAAAAGGCTGAAGGGCGTCGCCGCTACGGAAGCGGGAGCCATAGTGGTATACGATGTGGACGAATTCCTGACGCAGGCAGAGACGGACGCGCTCGATCTCGTCCTTTCGCCGCAAGCTTGAAAGCATTTCTGGAAGGCCGGGCTCGAAAACCAATGGCTGCAGCCGGGTTTTCCGATCCTGTCTTCGCGCGCATCGCCGACCTGGCACACCTCATCGCGGGCCTTTCCTTTCCTGCAAACAGGCAGCCGTCTGCTGAGGCCGGAATGCGCAGGGCGATGTCCGCGCTGCACATTTCCGACCCGGTGAAACTGTTGCATGCCGCTGAGCACCCCGGCGAAGCGCGCGATGTCGTGCTGGCAGAACTGACTGTCGGAGAGAGCTACTTTTTTCGCGATTCTGCGCAGCTCAATCTGCTTGCCACCGAGGTTCTGCCGGGACGGTCGGCTACGCACCGACCAGGTCACCACCTTCGTCTGTGGAGTGCAGGCTGTGCGTCAGGCGAGGAACCTTATACGCTGGCAATTCTTCTGAGAGAACTGGGATGGCCGCACCCAGCGCGAATACTTGGCACTGACATAGCGCTGCCTCGCCTCAATGCAGCCAGACGCGGACGCTACACGCGTTGGGCACTCCGGGGTGTTGCCGAAGACCGGGTTGATCGATGGTTTCAACGCACCGGCACGCACTACGATCTGGACAGGGGAATTCGCGAGTGTGTCGAGTTCCGTATTCTGAATCTTGCACAGGATGAATACCCGAGCGAGGGCAATTTCGATCTGGTTCTTTGCCGGAACGTCATGATCTATTTTGACCTTCCCACTGTCGCCCGAATTGCTACCGGTCTTCTCGAGTCCCTTGCAACCGATGGATGGTTGGTGCTTGGAGCGTCCGACCCGCCGCTCGCCAACCTGGTGTCCTGTGAGTCTGTCATGACTCCGTTCGGAATCGCCTACCGTCGGCCGGGGCAGCAATCCGCGCAAAGAGCGCGCACAGTTGACTCAGTCACGGTTCCGGTACCGAAAAAGTGGGATTCCGTTGCGGCCGCTGCACCCATTCCACGAGCTGAAGCTCCCGAGTGGACCGCGCCCGCGGTAGAAAGTGTGCTGGTTCCCGCCGATCGTGTCGTTGACATTGACTCCAGTATTCTCTTCGCCTACGAGAAAGCGGATTACGTGACCGCTGAGTCTTTGCTAGCGAGTGCGCTGGCCGCTGAAGGAGAGGAGGACAAAACCGTTTGGCTTTGGATCCTCTATATCAGGACGATCGCCAACCAGGGACGCCTCCACGATGCCGGTGAGTTTTGCGCACGCGCACTCGAGGTTCACCCGTTGGCCCCGGAGCTCCACTACCTGCATGCGACTCTGCTCTCCCAGGCGAACTGGCATTCCGACGCCGCGATAGCTGCCCGCCGATCGATCTATCTCGACCGAAAGTTCGTGATGGGCCACTTGCAGCTGGGAGACGCGCTTACGCGCCTGGGTGATTCGAACGGCGCGCGGATTTCTTTCGAGAATGTCATCGCTCTGCTCGAAAAGAAGGATGGGACAGACACCATAACTGCAGCTGATGGAATTCCCGCATCTCGCCTGCGCCAGATTGCGACGCTCCGCCTTCGCAATCTCGACTCCCTTCCGAGGTGAACATGGAACGCGAAACCTCAGTGAATCAGGCTATACTGTCGGAGCGGGCTCGACTACTTGCGATTCCGTTACTCGAAGACGACCAGTCTACGGCGGGGGACAATCTCGATATTCTGATCTTCACGATCGGAGATGAGCGTTTGGGCCTGTCATTATCATCTATCGTCGCCATAGTGGCTACTGGAGCCGTTACACCACTCCCGCTCGGGGTGGCGCCGGTTTACGGAGTTACCGCGTGGCGTGGACGTCCGCTCACTGTGCTTGCGCTCGCTGCAATGCACAGCACTGGAAGTGCGAACCTGATCGTACTTGGCAATGATCAGCGCGCGGTGGTGGGACTGTTAGTGGATGCAGTGGAAGAAACGCGGCCTGCGGCGCGCTCAGGGTTGTCCGCGGCGCATGCCGGTCCGCGACGCGAGTTAGCAATTGGCATGACTGATGACGGTGTCCTGGTGCTCGACGCGGAAAAACTGTTGCACACGCCTCGCCGAGAGT
>JACDDZ010000318.1 GCA_013816695.1 Gemmatimonadaceae bacterium | reverse complement strand
CAGCGCCGACCTGTTGCAGGAACCAGGGCCGGATGCGTACGCACGCAGGTCTGTAATTCCCGCCAGGCTCAACACTCCAGCAACCCTGATCGGCGCGCGGGCGACTTCGATGCCATCGAGTTTTTCATCGCGCTTGCGTGATGCGGCCCAGAGCGCCAGCTGTCCGCCTGCGGAGTGACCCACAATCACGATTCGCGTGGTGTCCAGTCGAGGAAACCGATTTGCAAGCTGACGTGTGAAGTCCAGCCCCTGTGCGACATCGGCAAAAGTCCCGGGCCAGCCACCTCCCGCATTCCCGACGCGGCGGTATTCAATAGTCCAGGTCGCGTAGTCGGCGCGGGAGAGCGAGTGAGCGGCGTTTGCCAGGTGTGCCATGTCATAAGCCGCACGCCAGCAACCACCGTGTAACAGAACTATGACCGGCACTCTTTTTCGACCGGAGGGAAGCCGGAGCTCGCCGAACTGAAGTGAATCCGACCCGTATGCGATCCTGTTGCCTGCCGCAGGCGTGGGCCCGGCTGTAAGCTCGGCGAACTGTATTCCATTTCTCGCGGGAGCGGGAACGGCGCCACCGCACGCTGCAAGCGTTCCAGAGAGCGTAAATGTTACAAGACGAAATCGTTTGAACATCAGTCTGAAAAACCTCCTCAGGCCTTTGGTTTCTTGGAAGTTTTCGATTTTGCAGAAGTGTTCAACGTGACCGCCTCGCGAATGAGCGCCTTGAAAGCAGCGTCGTCAACTTTTTCGCTTTCGGCGATGTCTATGGCGCGACGCGTGTTTCCTTCCATGCTCGAATTGAAGAGACCGGCGGGATCTTTCAGGGATGCGCCCTTGGCGAAGGTTAGCTTCACGACCTTCTTGTAGGATTCGCCAGTGCAGATGATACCGTCGTGCGACCAGACGGGAGTGCCCATCCACTTCCACTCCTCGACGACATCAGGGTCTGCCTGCTTGATCAGTTTGCGCATCCTGCTGAGGGTTTTACCACGCCAGTCCGCGAGGTCCGCAATTTTTTTCGAGATGAGCTTCGATGCCGATTCGCCCTGACCTGCATCAGCTTTTTTCATGTTGGCACCATAGGGTTCAAGAAATCCTGCTTTTTGTGAACTTACTCCATTCTCGTGTATGTCAAATCGAGATCGCCTTCCCAGGACGAGTTGTCCCTTGAGAGCTCTCCCTTACCGACCATCGTGCGAGCGTCATCGCTAATGGTGCAGGTAAAGCGCTGTGAAAAGCCCGGGAAATCTCTCCACCATTTCCAAATGTTATTGTGGATAGAGATCTCGTACTTCCTGGAAACTCCTCGCTCGTCGAAGTAAAGCATCATGAATTCGCCGGCAGAATCATCGCTGCCAATGATTGCCACTCCGGAAGGAATGTCGGGCCCCTCCATTTCCGAATGCATTATCAGGAATGCGCCTTCTTCGAGCCACTCGAACGAGGTTCGACCGTGCAACACCTGGTGGGGAAGCAGGGGGTGCCGTCCAATCGTCTTCCAGGATCCCACCAGCGGACTGAATGGGGTGAGCGCCGAATTAATAGTTGGTGACTTTCTGCCGGGATTGTTTTCCATAGGTATAGAACAGGTTAAATATGACGGTTACCTCCGCGCCTGGTCGAGGTTTTCCACCGCGTGACGATGTAAGTCTTCGTCCGCGGGAATTGCACGATGATCGCAGCACCCGTCCAGTGTGACGTTGATGGAATACCAATGTCATGTCTCAGGTTCTGCCTGAAGTAGCGGTCCGGAGCGGAAGTGATAGCCGATGATGGAGAGGCCGTGCCTGAAGTAGAACCGGTGCGCCCCTGCGCGCTGCACCCCCGAGTCCAACTCGAGATATTCGCACTTCTCTACACGTCCCCGCTCTTGTAGCCAGGCGAGCAGCTCAGCGCCGTGGCCCGCGGAACGCACCGCTGCGTTGGTGACCAAGTCGTCCACGTACAGCACGCGCCCCGAGACCAGCTGATCAAGGACGCGATAGCCGGCAACCGCACGGACTTCGTCGCCTTCAGTCAGGAATGCGAGACAAAAGCCCTCGCCCTGCATCCGCCGGATGCGGGCGACGAAGCCTTCCATCGGCACGTGCGGGCGCAACTGCGCCATCACCGGGTGGCACCGGAGGATTTCCTCGTCTGTTTCAGCTAGTGCGATGTGCGGCATTCCCTCACCTTTGGACGAGACCAACGCTTCACCGAGAGTTACCTGAAAGGCTCGATGTACACTGCCCGGGTAAGTCGAGTGCCAACTCTTCACCAATCCTTGGTACAACCGGAACCTGGACAGTGAGTAGCGCCCGCGAATTGCCCTCAAGAACAAGGTCGCATTCAATCGCCTGAGTGTTTGGAAACCAGCGGTTACTCATTCCGAGTCCGTAAAGTTTGAGTGATCAGCGTGTCATCTGCGATACTGGATCCTGTCTGGTGCGCTCAGACCCGTACTGTAACCCGATGGCGCCGACCGCGTAGCAGAGACCGAGGCCGATGCAGATCGCGGAGCTGACGGCCATGAACGTCATCCTGGCCCTGAGCTCATGGGTGTATGCGGTGTCAACGAGCAGAACTACAGGAACGCCGGCAGCACCGCGCGTCAAGTAGGCGATGGCGATGGCCGCGAGAACGGCGCGTAGAAAGGGCAGGCGGCGAATGACGCCAGCGCCCGAGAGCGCGTAGATCATCCAAGTACCAAGCACTGCGGCGATTCCCGC
>JACDDZ010000317.1 GCA_013816695.1 Gemmatimonadaceae bacterium | reverse complement strand
CGCAATACTTCGGAGATTGCAATCTTCCGTGTGCTGAGTGAGACCGGTGTAGCGGCTGGTGTCCGTCGCATCGAGGCAGCGACCGGACCGCGCGCGTTCGTGTACATCAAGCAGCGTGAAGCTGAGCTGGATCAGATCCAGGAGATCACGCGCGCACCCGCTGGTCAGATCGTAAAGCGCGTGCAGTCACTGGCCGAAGAGAAGCGGGCGCTCGAGAAGCGCCTGCAGGAGTCGGTCAAGGGTGGTGGTGATTCGCAGGTGCGTACTCTTGTCGACGGCGCGAAGAATGTTGATGGCATTCGCGTAATTGCGACCACGGTCCTGGCGCCTGACATGAAAACTCTCCAGGCGCTCGGCGACGCACTGCGCGAGCAGATCAAGTCGGGAGTAGCTGTAATTGCCGCGAGCTTCGATGACGGAAAGAACAGCCTTGTTGCAGTCATCACCGACGACCTTCGGGAGCGTGGACTGCGTGCAGACATTCTTTTGCGTGAGGTTGCGGCGGCTGCGGGCGGAAAGGGCGGGGGGAAACCGCACATGGCGCAGGCTGGAATTCCAGATGCGGAAAAGATTCCTTTAGCGTTAGCAGCGGTAGAAAGTGTGTTGCGTTCCCAGCTTTCTGGAGCGAAGTGAACTTTCGCTGCGGTCTCACTGCAGCAAGGTGAAACGTTCTGTCGCGGAATGGCTGAACACACGGACACCACCAGCGCCGGAAAACCTGATCCGGCGTATGCTCGCCGAGATATCAAGCCTTGGCTCGGCGGATTCAGACATCTCGGCGAAAGCCCTGGCCGACGCCGGGGCGTCCATACTGAAGTCGCTCGATAAGGACGGATGCACCGAGCGGTCTGCTGCACTCGACCTGCTCGCTGCCGACGCACTGTTTACATATGCGTTCGAAGCGGCCGCTGACTCAGTGCCTGAGATTGAAGAGACTTCGCGGTACGTACTGGAAAGAGTAACGCCCAGATGATCGTAATTCTTTTCACCGGCGGAACGATCGGGATGAGAAACGATCCGGACGGCGGCGGGGCTAAGCCGTCGCTCACGTCCGATGAAATCCTGCACGCAACGCGCGGCATTCATGCCGTCACCGGCGTCGAAACTGAGGATTGGGGACAGTTTCCCGGGCCGCACATGACAATTGACCGGATGTGGGCGCTCAGGAACCGGATCCGAGAGCATCTCAAGCGCCCGGAAGTCACCGGTGTCGTCGTCACGCATGGCACCGATACGCTTGAGGAATCCGCATATCTCGCCGCGCGCTCGCTCTCCGACGACAAGCCGATAGTCTTCACGGGTGCGATGCGCACTATCAGCGATCTCGGCTGGGATGGACCTGCAAATCTCCTCGAGGCCGTGCGCGTGGCTGCGAGCCCCGAAGTGCGCGGGTTCGGCGCGCTCGTAGTCATCAGCGGACAGATATTCGCGGGACTGGATGCAACCAAGGCCAATACGAACCTGCTCGATGCATTCGAGAGCCCCGGACTGGGACCGCTGGGAGTTCTCGACGAGGGCGAACTGATCCTGCATCGCGAAATTCCCAACGCGCCCGACTGCATTGCGCCGGAATCACTCGCGACCCCGATCGACATAATCTTTGTCGCGGCTGGCAGCGACGAACGAATGCTCGATGCCTCGCGCCCAAAGGCAAAAGGCGTCGTCGTAGCAGCAATGGGACGCGGCAATGTTCCACCAGCAATGGTGCCGGCCATCGAGCGCTGGATCGACGAAGGAAAGCCTGTCGTCATTACGTCGCGCACCCAGGGCGGACGGGTGTGGCATACCTACGGTTATCCGGGTGGCGGGCGGAGACTAGAGGAGATCGGGTGCATCTTCGCGGGATCGAGACGACCGCAGCAAGCGAGGATTGATTTGATGCTTGGGCTCGGGGCGGGATATTCTCTCGGTGCGCTCAAGACAATGTTCGCGGATTGATGCGAATGACATTCGTTGAATCTTTAGCCCGTTGGTCGTTTCCCGCTGTCCGCTTTCCGTCTTCCGCTTCAATCGGACAACGGACAACGGATCACAGACAACGACCAACGGCCCATCCACGCCCAGATGCCAGCCACCTTCGACGCCTAGATGCCACACAGGCTTAATCCTCCCGCGACCGTCCGCAAAATCGCCTCGACTCTCGAGAACGCAGGATTCGAGACATGGTGCGTTGGCGGCGCTGTGCGCGATGCGATGCTCGGACATCAGCACCTCGACTGGGATCTGGCCACTGCTGCAACGCCTGCGCAAGTGCGTCACATTTTTCGCAGGACTGTCCCTGTCGGTGTGCAGTTTGGAACTGTGGGTGTTCTCGATGATGACGGTGTGATGCACGAAGTGACTACATTCCGGCGCGACGTGAAGACGGATGGGCGCCATGCGGAAGTTGAGTTTGGCGCATCGCTCGATGAAGATCTCGCGCGCAGGGATTTTACAATCAACGCGATCGCATACTCGCCGTTGCGCAGCGAAATTCGTGACCCTTTCGAGGGCCAGAAGGATCTGGTTGTGGGAGTGATCCGCGCCGTGGGGAAGCCGCACGACCGCATGCGGGAGGACCGCTTGCGTGCACTCCGCGGAATCAGATTCGCGTCGCGATTCAATTTTCGCATCGACCCCGAGACCTGGGACGCTATCGTCGAAAGCGCACCCGAGATGGGAAAGCTGTCCGCCGAGCGGGTGAAGCAGGAGATCGAGAAGACGATGGA
>JACDDZ010000316.1 GCA_013816695.1 Gemmatimonadaceae bacterium | reverse complement strand
TGCGAACGCTCCCACCGGCGCATCCATTCCGGGAATGAGTCCGACTGCGTCGCGCCTCTCGACAGCGCTTACGGAGGGCGACGCCCCATCGCTCGCTTATCTCACGGACGCAATGCTCGAAACAGTCGTTCCCAAGGGCGAGAGCGGGAAGCTGCGCGCGCGCCTGGCTGCGCCCGGCTCGGCTGTGGGTGCGGACACGCTCCCCGCCGGGGCTTCGGCTACCTTTTCGTCCGGAAACTCCTCCGACACCAGCCGCGTGCTCCGTGCGCCCCAGAAAATTGGGGTATGGAAGCTCGCCATCAACATGGGGAACGCGGTCCGGTCCGTATCCGATTTCAGCATTATCACCCAGAAGCCGGCGTCCGAAAATCGGGCAGGGAAAATCGGCCTGTATTTCATAGGCAACTGGCCCCGCCGCGGGAAAACACCGAAGGCCGACTATACGCCGCCGAGTGGTTTCATCGAGGTCACCCCGGAAAACCAGAACACACAGCTGTCAGATCATTTCCGGATGCGCGATTTCCTGCCCCACGATCAGGCGAATGTATGGCCCAAGTACCTTGTCATCAGTCTCAAGCTCATAGACAAGCTCGAACTGGTACTGGATGATCTCCAGAAGCATGGGATCGATCCCAGGGGCGTCAGGGTGATGAGTGGATTCCGGACGCCCCAGTATAATGCCGGAGGTGGCGAAACCAGCGGGAGGGCAGGGCTGAGCCGTCATATGTACGGGGACGCATCGGACATATTCATCGATAATGATGGAAATGGCGGCATGGACGACCTCAATAAGGACGGCCGGGTGGACATCGGGGACGCCAGATTTATCCTCGCAGCTGTAAATCGCGTCGAAGCGGCACATCCTTCGCTGATAGGAGGCTGTGGCGTGTACGTCGCCACGTCGGCCCACGGGCCATTTACACACATCGATACGCGCGGATATCCCGCGCGTTGGTAAGAAAAGGGAGATAGAAAATGGCAAGCGGAACGGTTGATTCACCGATGGCGGACGAGCATAGAAACGCGGCGCGCGGGGCGAAAACCGACCCGTCCATGCCCATTCGTCATGAGGACCTCGAGCCGTATACGGGACTTGGGTACCTGTCGAAGCTGTTCAAGGTGATGGCAATCATCCTTCTCCTGCTTCTGGTGTCGGAGATCGTAACGGGCTTCATGGCACAGGGTAGCGATGCCATTCCAACACTCCTCGGTGAGATCAGCAGGCTCGTGGTGCTGTCTGGACTGCTCTGGGGAAGCGGAGACCTCGCGCTCCTTCTTATAGATGTCGGACATGACGTCCGCGCAACGCGCATTCTGCTGGGAAGACAGGCGGTTCACCAGATCACGACTGTTGGTGGCGAGAGAACGCATACAGAGCGCGGGCCCAGGTAAAGCTCTGCGGTACGACAGTTGCCTATGATTTGAACGTTGTAACCACTTTTATTCAGGGGACCTGCGCATGCTGTGGACTATCGCCGTAATTCTCTTCGTGTTGTGGCTTTTGGGTTTCTTCGTAGCTCACGTTGGTGGCGGCCTGATTCACCTTCTCCTGGTAATCGCGGTCATCGTCATTGTGTACCGCCTGATTACGGGCCGCCCCGTAACCTGATAGCGAGAAAAACATTTCGCGCCCGTGGATCTTCGGATTTGCGGGCGCGTTTGTTTTGGGGGCGCCTGGCACTGCAAACTCAGAGCAACTAAGAGTAAAATGAGGTTGAAGGAGTCAAAGAGAACTGCCAATTCATGGGAACAACATTTTTTGGCCGTGAGCAGTTCCCCAAGACTTTTCATTGACTCCTTCAAACTCATTTACTCCTAGTTGCTCTGAGTTTGCAGTTAATTTGGTCCCCGTGACCATCAATGCGCTTTCCAACGTTTCTGTAGTCCTTGTAGAGCCCCAGAACCCCGTCAACATCGCCACATGCATTCGCGCGATGAAAAACATGGGTATTTCGCAGCTGCGGCTCGTTCGCCCGGTGGACTACGATCCGTGGCGCCTGGAAGGCATTGCACACGACACCAGCGACATTATTGAAGGCATTCTCAAATTCGACTCGGTGGATGAAGCGCTGGCTGACTGCGTACGGGTGGCCGGGTTCACGGCGCGTCGCCGCGCGGCAAAGCGGCAAACAGTGCGTCCGGGAGTTGCAGCCCGCGAACTATTGGAATTCTCCGAGTCAGGGCCGGTTGCCCTCATGTTTGGAAGAGAGGACAAAGGCCTTTCTAATGAGGAGCTGGACCGGGCGCACATAGTGGTCACAATCCCCACGACGGACTACGCATCCCTAAACCTGTCCCAGGCCGTGCTGATCGCCCTCTATGAGCTGCATCTGGCCGCGGAAGACGCGACCAAGCCGATCGGCCCGCCCCGCAAGGATGCGCCTCCCGCAAAGAGCGTTGAGTATGAAATGCTTTTTACGGACACCGAGAGAGCGCTGGAGAAGATAAGTTTTTTCAAAACGCGGTATCCGGAGCACATAATGAGAAGTGTTCGGTCGATGGCATACCGTGCGGCACCGGATTCACGGGAAATTGCGCTGCTTCGTGCCATATCGATCGAGGTACTTCGCACAGTCGACAGAGTTAGCCGCGAAAAAGGTTCAGGCGAGACTGCCTGAGCCGCTTGCATACGTGCTCAGGGAGAATAACTTTCCGCCCGAAGTTTTCCTTGTGAAGAATTTCACAACGCCGAGGAAATGAATCGCCTTTTGAAAAAATTACCGACA
>JACDDZ010000315.1 GCA_013816695.1 Gemmatimonadaceae bacterium | reverse complement strand
GCGACCTGCTGAAGCTCGACACCGACGCAGGCAGCATTACGATCCCGGCGCTTGTCTATCTGGGTATGATGCCGGGGACAGTTGCGGTTGCCGCCGGACGCGGACGCAGAAATTCCGGACGCTATGCGTCGGCCGGTGCTAACGCATTTGACATTCTTCCTCCTGCGTTCGACGCGTCAGGAGGTCTTGCAATGGTCTCGACGAAGGTGCGTGTCAGCAAGGCAGGCGGCCACGCACAGATTGTTACAACTGAAGGATCTTCACGCCAGCACGGGCGGGGGATCGGCAAGGCGATCTACATCGCCGACCTCCACAAGGGCACAGCTGAACATGAAGCGATGGCCGGTGAGCATGCTGCTGCAGGAGAACATTCGGCGTCCAAGGCGCCACCGGGCGAAGAGAACGTGCCTGAGCGTCATGAGTTTGTCGGTGATGCGAGCCATGAATTTCTTCCCGGACTTCGCTCGCCAGTAGCCAACGATGCGCAGGGCGATCTCGGCGACCAGAAGTCGAACGACAAGGGCATGTACGATCCGAAGCACTGGAGCGGCATGGCCAACCGTCGTTGGGCAATGACAGTAGATCTGGCCCGCTGCACGGGGTGTTCTGCATGTGTCACCGCTTGTTACTCAGAGAACAATATTCCGACTGTAGGAGCCGACTGGCAGGGCGCCAAAATCATGCCTGACAGAAAGGGCTTTGGGGCGAACATCCTTCGCAGCCGCGAGATGGCATGGCTACGCATCGAGCGGTATTTCGAGGGCGGGGAAGACGGTGGTGCAGATTTCGATACTCGCTTTGTCCCGATGCTCTGTCAGCATTGCGGCAATGCGCCGTGCGAGCCCGTGTGCCCCGTGTATGCGACGTATCATGCGCCGGACGGATTGAACGTGCAGGTCTACAACCGGTGTGTGGGCACGCGCTACTGCTCTAACAACTGCCCTTACAAGGTTCGCTACTTCAACTGGTTCGGTTACGGCGAGCCGAATCGTCCGCAGTACGCGTTCCCGGAGCCGCTCAACTGGCAGCTCAACCCTGATGTCACAGTTCGTGGAAAGGGTGTCATGGAAAAATGCAGCTTCTGCGTGCAGCGAATTCGTGAAGCCGAGAATCGCGCCAAGGGTGAGGGTCGTGACCTGATTCCGGATGAATTCAGCACTGCGTGCGCTGAAGCGTGTCCATCACGCGCGATCACGTTCGGTGACGCCGCCGACGAAAGGTGGGCCGTTGCACAGCTCGTGAAGGACAAGCGCGCATACCATGTCTTCGAAGAACTCAACACGTTTACGGCCGTCGTGTACCTGAAGAAGGTTCTGCATAACGAGGAGACTCACTAATGGCGACGATGGCAAAGCCAGTGAGTCCGCGGGACGAGCCGCGCCGCCCGAATATCGCGAGCGCAGATGTCCAGCTGCCTGCAGTCAAGGATTATGAACAGGTAGATCGCGAGATCATCGGGACGCTTCATCCCACGCTTGCATGGTTTATCGGGCTCGGCGTCGCAATTTTCTTCCTGCTGATTGGTGCCTCCGCCTGGACATACCAGATTTACTCAGGCCTCGGAGTCGCGGGATACAATCCGCCGGTGATGTGGGGCGTGTACATCATTACCTTCGTTTTCTGGGTCGGTATTGGTCACGCCGGAACCCTGATTTCCGCGATTCTTTATCTGTTCCGCGCGGGATTCCGAACGACGATTTACAGATGTGCCGAGGCGATGACTGTGTTCGCGGTCATGACGGCCGGGCTCTTCCCGATTCTCCACCTTGGGCGGCCGTGGAAATTCTTCTGGCTGATTCCCTATCCCAACTGGCGCTACCTGTGGCCGCAGTTCAAGAGCCCGCTGGTCTGGGACGTATTCGCGATCCTCACGTACCTCACGATTTCATCGACGTTCCTGTACGTGGGACTTGTTCCTGATATCGCAGTACTGCGTGACCGCGAGACCAACCCGGTTCGCAAGCGAATTTTCGCGGTGCTCTCGCTGGGATGGAGAAACTCCGATCGCGAATGGCGCCATTTTGCGCGCGCGTACCTGTTCCTCGCCGCCTTTTCGACGCCGCTCGTTCTTTCAGTGCACTCCGTCGTTTCCTTCGACTTCGCCATGGCGCTCACGCCTGGCTGGCACACAACGATCTTTCCGCCCTACTTCGTTGCCGGCGCGATTTTCTCGGGCATCGGAATGGTATTCACGATCATCATTCCGCTCAGGAAGTGGTTCGGTCTCAAGCACTATGTGACGATCAACCACCTCGACGCAGCGGCCAAACTCTGCCTGTTCACGTCGCTCGTGGTCGGCTGCGCATACATGACCGAGTGGTTCGTGGCGTGGTACAGCGGTAGCGAAGTGGAGCAGAGTTTCTTCGCGAACCGGATATGGGGACAGTGGTGGTGGTCGTCGGCGATTCTCTACACTTGCAACATGGTGTTACCGCTGTCGCTCTTCGTGCAGAAATGGCGCAGAAACACAACGTGGCTGTTCATACTTTCGATTTTCATTAACATCGGAATGTGGTTCGAGCGATTCGTCATTGTCGTGCCCTCGCTCTCGCACGAGTTCGAGCCATGGCAGTGGACCAGCTATCGCCCGACCTGGGTGGATTACGCGATTCTGTGCGGAAGCTTTGGTTGGTTCTCGATGTGGTTCCTGCTCTTCATCAAGCAGCTTCCCGTAATTGCAATTTCCGAAGTTAAGGAAATCATTCAGCCCAAGCTTCGACGGGCGCATG
>JACDDZ010000314.1 GCA_013816695.1 Gemmatimonadaceae bacterium | reverse complement strand
GTCGGCGGGACATACCAGGCGATCCGTGAGCTCAAGGACGGAGCCCTGGTTCGCGAAACCAAGATCGACCCCAAGAAGAAGGTTGAAAAGAAATAATGTCAAACACGGCTGAAATTCCTCTGAGCACGACTGCCGAAAGGCGGATCGTGACAGAGGTGCCGGGGACGGTTCCCGACAAGGATTGGGTGATCGTTACCCGCGGACTCAAGCGCGAATACGACATGGGTGGCGAAATTGTGCGCGCCTTGCGCGGCGTTGACGTTGCCATTCGAAGAAACGAATACGTCGCCATCATGGGACCATCGGGGTCTGGAAAGTCGACACTGATGAACCTTATCGGTTGTCTGGATACGCCCGATGCAGGTGAGTACTGGCTGAACGGAACCCTTGTCTCGGAGATGGCTGACGACGAGCTCGCTCGCGTTCGGAATCGCGAAATCGGTTTCGTCTTTCAGACGTTCAACCTGCTCCCCCGTGCGTCTGCGCTTCACAATGTGGAGCTGCCTCTCGTATATGCCGGTGTTTCCGCTGGCGAGCGCAAGGACAGGGCGCGTGAAGCGCTTGAACGTGTGCAGCTTGGCGATAGAATGACACACAGGCCGAATGAATTATCAGGCGGCCAGCGGCAGCGCGTTGCAATCGCACGCGCGCTTGTAAACCGTCCATCCATTCTGCTCGCCGACGAGCCGACGGGAAATCTTGACTCGACGACGTCGGAAGAAATCATGCGGGTGTTCGAAGGACTTGCTTCGCAGGGCCAGACTGTCATCATGGTCACCCACGAACCTGACATTGCGGCTCATGCACGCCGGGTCGTGGTGCTGCGCGACGGAATGGTAGAGAGCGACGAAGCACAGGACAGATTCGTGAAGCGCGTAAGCCAGACAAGTTCACTCTCAGGACGCGCGTAGCATGAAATTCATCGAAGCCATTCGGCTTGCGCTGGCGCAGATCCGCGTCCAGAAGCTGAAGAGCTTCTTCACGCTGCTCGGTGTAACCATCGGCGTCATGTTCCTCATCGCAGTCGTCTCGATCGTGGAAGGCATGAGCGACTATATGGAGCACGACTTTGTTGGGAAGATTGTGGGCCTCAATACGGTTACGCTCCGGCGGAATCCGGAAATCGGGGGCGACCTGAGCGAAGCGCAGTGGCGCGCAATGCAGCGCTGGCCGCGAATCATGTACAGCGATGTACAGCCTGTTGTGAGCGCGCTTCCGGAAGGGACGTTGTATTCGGTCGAAGGCTACGACAACGTGCCGCTACAAACGCAGTGGGCAGCGCCGCGAACAATGGACGCTAGTGCCGTTGAAGGCGACTACTTCAAGATTCGCAACATGAAGATCGAATCGGGCCGCCTCATCACGCAGCAGGAATTCGAGATGGGAAGCTCCGTGCTCGTGATTGGCCAGGAAGTGGCGAAGCGATTCTTTCCCAACCTCGACCCGCTCGGTCGCGAGATCAAGGTCGCGGGACGGCCGTACTCAGTCGTCGGAATCGCGGAGTCCCAGGGAAACATTTTTGGTATTTCTCTCGACCGGTTCGTTATCGCTCCCTATCGGTCACCGCTCCGCCACGCAGTGAACAGACCCGGCGTTATCGACGGGCTGCGCATCAAGTCGGAAGGCGACCAGGACTTGATCGAGCTCCAGGAAACGATTCGCCAGGTGATGCGCGGACGGCACGGCCTGCGTCCTTCCGAGGCTGATAACTTTGCCGTCGAGACTTCAGAGTCCGCCCTCAGCTTCTGGACGCAGATCAAGTCCAAGCTGGAGATTGCAGCTGTCGTTCTGCCGGCGGTTGGTCTCATCGTTGGCGCAATCGTCATCATGAACATCATGCTTGTGGCCGTTGCGGAGCGCACAAGGGAAATCGGGATCCGCAAGGCGCTGGGTGCAAAGCGCCGCGACATTCTCGCGCAGTTCCTTGTCGAGGCGGCCACGCTGAGCACTGTCGGGGCAATCATCGGTATCATTGGCGGAATCCTGCTCTCGCAGCTTATAGCTGCGGTTTCACCATTGCCTGCCACAGTTGCGCCCTGGTCCATCGTGGTAGGCGTCTTCGTGGGAGCCGGCGTTGGAATCATATCAGGCATTTATCCGGCAAGCCGGGCTTCCCTGCTCGATCCGGTCGCAGCCTTGAGGCAAGAGTAGATGAAATTTTCCGGATGGCTTTTTAACGTCACTGAAGGCATAGGCATCGCGTTCGATGCGATCAAGTCAAATCGCGTTCGCGCAGCCCTGACCATACTGGGCGTTGCCGTGGGCGTATTTGTGGTCGTCACGCTTTCCGCTGCAGTTCATGGAATAAACGCGAGCGTCGCGAAAGACCTCGAGTCCGCGGGGCCGACGAGCTTTTTCATATTCAGGCGCCCTGTGTCACTCTCTGAGATATGCGACGGAACCGAAGACACCTGCCCTTCGAGACGCAATCCACCGATAACTCTCGAGGAGTCGAAGCTGATTTCGCAGTTGCCTGAGGTCAGGGTTGTCACCTCCCACGTTGGCTGGGGTGCGAAGTTCAAGTACAAGGACAAGGAGCTCGCACAGGCCGGGCTCGATGCTTTCTCGTCGAACTGGCTCGAAGCGGACGGCGGGGACATCATCCTCGGCCGGGATTTCACGTACGCGGAGAATCTTACGGGTGCGCCCGTGATGGTCATCAACGATAAGATGGCAGAGCGGTTGTTCGGCGAGTCGGACCCTATCGACAAAGTTGTTGATGTCGACGGAAAGC
>JACDDZ010000025.1 GCA_013816695.1 Gemmatimonadaceae bacterium | reverse complement strand
TCCTCTTCGCGGCGACGCGTGGGCGCTGCGCGCTGCGCATCCTTGAGACTTTTGATCGCTGCATCGTAACGATTGCGCCCCCAACCGATGTTGAGCGAACGTAGCTCGCGAGCGAGATCAGCGGATGGAACGTTGCCTCCGGTCCCAAGCTCGCCTGCTTCGAGCGCTTGGCGGAGGATGTCGGCCGGAAGCCCCTCACTGAGCCAGCGAATCCATCGATCCAGCGCTCGGCCGAGTCGCGTGCGACCGAGTGGAACGCCCTCATACATCGTTGCGCTGATGTTGAGCTGCTGGCACAGAGCGTCGAGCGCGATACCGTATGTATCGACGTCTGTGGCGACGAGTTCGACATCATCGAATCGAATATCCTCGGCGATGATTCGACGGAAGGCCTCGCGGATTTCGTCCGAAGGCGATGCAGCTGCGAAACAATCCGCGTCCTTCGGGGATTGAAGAACTTGAATCGTGGTTTCCGTGCTTCCTGTTTTCTTCTTCTGCGCACCCAGCCCTGAAGGCGCTGGTGTCGTCAACACTTCGGCGCCGTGTTTCTTGATGAGATCGAGAAGCCGGGCGCGGAGACCTCGCGTTCTCAGCGACGGGGTGATGAAGACGGCGCAGTCGAGGACGTACTGCGCCTCGGTGTCGAACTCCCGGATGGCTACTTGGAAGATTCCGGCTGGATCAATTAGGCCGGAATTGTCGAGCAGCTTCTCGTACGTCTCGAGGATTGCAGCGAGATCGCGCAGTGCTGATCCGCTGGCTGATTTCGCACGAACGACATTCGAAGAAACGCCCGCATTGCGGAGCTCCAGAACGGAATCGCGAATCATATTGCGGAAGCCGATGCTCTCTTTGAGCGCGCGCAGCTCTCGGTTTGCGGACCGCTGCGCGAGCACTTCATCCAACGCCTGATTAACGAGCGCACCGATAGCGATGTCGGTACCCGGCGTCCGCTTCGACTCGGCTAACGGTACAAAAGCGATTTCCTGAGCGATCGACCTAAGATTGGTCGCCTCCCATCCTATCCAGCCACCAGAGGATCTCGCGAGAGCTGCCAGTACCTCGCGGCCGTAGTTGATGTCGGGACAGATGAGGAGCTTTCGCTTCGCGCTTGCGGCACCAACAACGCCGGCGACGGAAACGGGGATTGTTAGTGGCATAGGACTCGATCCACACGTAGAATCAAAGAGAGTCGAATCGCACGATTTCCTCTCGCAAAGCCGTCGCTCAAGACTGATCGACCGAACCGGTAATCATCGCAGCGGTATGAATTTGGGTGAAACAGCGAGCTACCTGTGCGCGTGCCGTGTTGCAATCTTATGCGCCCCTCTGACACCGGCGACAGCAAAGTGCGCCTAAGGCCCCACACACTAAGGATGGAGGCGCATGGAAAGTTGTTTCTGAACTTCCAGAGGTAAGGGGACGCGGGACGCCTGACGGTCGGTTGACGCCTCATCGACGTCGTAGGTCTCGCCCATTAGTATCTGGAACCATCGTTCCCGATCTCGAACGACCCGAAACATCTTCTCGTCCTGCGTAGCTGCGACGTAAGGCACGAAAACATTAATTGACTTCTTCATCTGCTCGGCCTTGCAGCCAATTCTATCCACTCGTCCCGACCGTTGCTCAAGAGTCGAAGGATTCCAACACAGGTCGTGGTGAATCACATACCGGCAGTTCAGATGCAGGTCCACGCCCTCCGCCATTACGCTGCTCGCGATAAGTATTTCAGGAAAAAGCGGTGTATTGAAAGTCAGGAGAAGACGCCGACGCGTCTCACTGCGTACTTCGCCATTCGCGAGGCGAACATTGGGCAAAAGAGTCGTTGTTGCCGCGTTAGCCGTAACTCCCTCACCCGGATCAAAGACAGCCCTGACTTCTTTCCCCAAGTGGGAACCAGTTTGCACGGAATTGAGCGCCTGGAGGAATTCCTCTCGCTCACTCACGATGCACCGTTTCGACAGAAACTCGCAGAAACGCTCGATTTGCCGGCGCAACGAATATTGCTCGTCAGTTTCCGCTTCTGCGGCTCTCACAAACTCTTTGTACAGGTCGTCAGTATCCAGTGAAAGATACCGTGCCAGGAAAGAAGGGGTACGAATGAACCGGCGCACGACGTCGATGACTTGGGATCTGTTCGTAGTAGATATTTCCGGAAACTGCGACACGATCGGGTCGAGCCACGCAGTTATCGCATCGAGCAGTTTTTGGTCATCGAAAAACTGATCGCCCATTTTGTTTAGGACCCTTTCAATCTCGGCCGCCGACCGACCGGGGAGCTTTTCGCTCGCAAGGGTAACTATTTCCTTGTGAAGCAGCGCCGAGATATGCTGCCGAAGCGCTCGGCCTGTCGCACGGTAGTGGCAGAAGATGAGAACCTTCTCGCCCTGCTTCCAGAGCGAAATCGCTTTCTCAGCGGTAGCTCGAATCTTCGGGTGAGCGAACCGACTCTCCTGGTCTCCTGTGGGAAGCGCGGCATCAAGGTGACGGAGATACCAGTCCAGTTCCGCCGAAGGCACCGTCTCATCTGGAGCTACGTCTTCGTCTATATCCGCCCGCTGACTCCGGGTTTCGAGGTAGGCCTCGAACGAAGATGCCAACCCATCGGCGAATAACGCTCGCGAGTTTTTGGTCGAGGCAAGCAACGTTTGCGCGCGCCCAGCCAACAAAAAAGGCAGAATAACGGACGAGGGTATTTCAAGTCCCTTTGTCGCATCGCCTCCCTGTAGGATCGCGGCGCCGTCACGGGTCAGGCGGCGAGGAATACCTGGCAAATCAGGGAGATTTGCGGACTTGACGTATCGAATCACCCACGGTGACAACGTGCGCTCGGCCTCCGCCATCGCGTCCTTTGTCCGGCTAACCTTTTCCACCAGCTCCCCCACCAAACCTTCGGGTTCAGCTCCACTAACGCGCTTCCACCACTCATCGACATCGAGGATTGTATCGTCAATGACAAGGTCAGTTGATTTCAGTCGGCCCCATGATCGGTTAAGGCGGAGCGCGGCTGACTGGGCATTGTCGAGGACATTGCCCAATTCCTTAATCTCCGACTTGAACTGCTCTCTGTTGATCACGGGGCGATGTCCGCCTGTCCAACACACACCTTCGAACCGTTCCAGTACCCGAATCAGTTCGCAATGCCCAAGCTGAAAGGGTGTCGCTGTCAGGAACAGCATTCGCTCAAACTTCCCCCCGAGTGGCCCGGCGCTTGTAAAAAACTGTGAGTCGGCGACGGCTTCCTCGCTTGCAAATAGTGAAGCGAGCCGCGTGGCGGGATTCTTCACGTGGTGCGCCTCGTCGAGGATCAGAAGAGGTGATCGAAACTCCGCCCTTTTCAGCGCCGTCTTCCATACCTTTTCCATTCCCTGGGAGATCCTCTGCCTCGCGACCATCAAGCGCTCGCGGACATTTGAAGACTCGCGAATCGGCAGATCTTTCAGCGCGGCGACAATTTCCTCGAAATCCGACCCCGGCATAGACTCGAGAACTTCAACGAGGTGATTGGGTACCGGGTCATCGGAATATTTTGCTCGAAGCGACTCGTGCGCACTTTGGATTCTCTTCAGCCACGATCCGTATGGCAGCTCCAGGAGATCACCCAGAAGATCGGTATCACACTTCTCCATCCATCCAAGCTGAAGAAGCTCGCCAGCAAATCGACCAAAGTTTTTCCGCTGGTTCGCGAGTGAAGAGCGGTTTTTGAATGCTCGGCGGATCACCGCAAGTTTTACCAACCCATCCCCGATCGAGCGGTGCATTGCCCCGTGCGACAAGAAGATTATGTCGGCTCGACGATCCTCGGGATCGTCGAGGAGGCGTAGAAAATCGACGCCTGAGTCAGCCGAGGCCGCCCTGAAACGGTCCCGGAGATCCCCTGATAGGCACAGCTCCCGAAATACATTCCAGTCCTTCGGCCATTTGTCGCGCAGATTCGGTGGAGACATCACGACAACGGGGTTTCCGTCGTTCCGGTCGAGCAAGACAGACGCTGCAACCGCGAGCGCAACGAACGTCTTACCCATTCCTACTTCGTCGGCGAGAATGATTCCGGGTTGCCGCGAAAGACGCCGGAGTACTTCCGATGCGGCGGTAGTCTGCCTGAGAGCATCGTCGACCGAAATCCTTTCATTTGCGAGCTGAATAGCAGCCGGGCGAAACGGCGCGTATGTCATTTGGCCTCCGCTTGGCCGAAAGCCGCCTGGATGTACGAGTCTAAAGACTTTGTATCCTCCATCGAGGATAGGCCCTCAATGCGGCGTTTCGCCTCCGCTATTGTGGAGGCTAGACATCCTTTGACGACAGAGCGAGATAGCCCGCCCACAATAACCGCTGATGGGTTAACTCGCGAAATGGCCAACGCCAGTTCCGCGAGATAGAATCCTGCTTCCCCGGGGAGCGTCGCCTCTCGGACGAAAGCGTCGGCGAGAGCGAGCGGCCCAACAGGACCGCGTAGCCTCCACTCATAAGCCTCCTTTGTAAGCGCAGGTCGTTCAAGGCGTTCTCTCAAATGATCTAGCGCCGCGGATACTCGCTTTGTCCTGCGAAGCAGCATTGCCTGCGAATCGTGTCGTTTCAAGGGATCGAGGTCAATGTCCTGCTTGGGTTTCTGAGTTCGCCCTGCAAGAACGCGAGATACAGCATCGTACAGCGGACGTGTCGACGAAAGAATCGCCAGCAGCTCTTCGAGGCCAAGGCCCCTGAGTTCGTCTGGTGGCGGCAGCTCGGCAGGGTTTCCCACGTTCACAGGCCAATCTGAAACGGCTTCGCCAATAACGGTTCCCCATGAGACTTCGAGAACAAACGGCGGGGACGATTCATCCCATTCGATAGTGTGACGGCCTGCTCCAATACCTTCAGCTGACCCCAGCAACTTTCGACCATGGGGGACCCGAATAGTCCACGACTTCGGCAAGTCGCTTCCCAAAGCCACGATCAATCTTGAAGGTGCGCCCGGAGCGAACGTGGCATCCCGGAAACATGCCGGAAGCGGAATCAAATCCCCTCCTTCCGCCTCCTCCGGCTCAGGGTTCCAAATTAAATCAGAAGCATCAAGATCCAGGCTTTCGCCTGTCTCGGGCCACAGCTTTTCAAGGGCATTCGCGCGACTGTCCGTGCTCTTGATGATATACAGAAGGTTTGCTTCCAGATTGCCGAACGTATCTGACCCCACGATTCCCGCTGCCGTGAAATTGCTGGAGCCGATCAGCAGCGCAGATACTTGCTCGCTCTTAAGCATGAGCATCTTGGCATGCAGCGAACGCACGTCCTCGCCTTGCCTCCCTGTCACCGGATAAACGGACACACTGCAGACCCGTCGTGCATCATCAACCATGCCTTTCGGTGCGAACACGCGCCGGCTCCCGTCTGGGTTCTGGTCAACTCGGACCGAAAACTCGATGCTCCGTTTCCCCCGCTTAGCAAGCAAGTCAATGACTTTCCCGATCGCCAATCGATCACGGCCAGGCTTGTCAAAAAAAGGTGAAACAATTGATGCCGAGCGCGGCGGACCCCCTCCTGGCCAGTGTGCGCCAACCTGCGTTATTACGCTTACCTGCCGAGTTCCGAAGATCGGTTGCTGAAGGCCCGCGACATCAGTCCATCGCGATACGCGGCGACGGACTTCGGCAACCGACTGGCGCACCCTCGTTTTTGCCGTGTCCTCACCGTTCTCACCGAGTGCGGAGTCTATGGCCGAATCTAGGAACGCTAGCGTTGCGTTAATCGCAGTTACGTCGCCGCCGGTCGAACGTGAAGCATCGATAACCCCGAAGACCTCGAGATTCTTGCGATACCCTGGTTCAGTCAAGTTGCCGGAACCGATGATGACGCGTACGTGGTTCCCCCAAGCCAAGAGAGACACTTTTGAGTGAAGAATTCCGCGGGGCACGAGTACCCCAAGCACATCCCACCGCAGACTCATTTTGTCGCGCGCATGCCGCCGGTCGACGAGAGCGCACACCTTAGCTGCTGCCAGTTTTTCTTCCCGCTCAATGAGGTAGGCGACTGAACTACTCTCCGATGGGTGTGTGTCCATCTGAAGAAAGCGCCCAATGCATTCAGTTTCGAAGAATGACGCGTCGAACGTGAAGCTCGTTGCAACGCATATCAAGGGCTCACCCGCACCTTCGGGTGCGACCCATAAGTCGAGCGGCTTTCGGGATTCCGGCGATTTACGCGAGCTCAGGTGTTGGTCTCCAAATCGGTGAGGAAGGAAAGCACGCTGTGCAGTCGATACGGTCTGTTCCACGCGGTGCGTGGCGAATCGATGTCCGCCAATTGATATTGCGGCCTTACAAAGGCCGCCTCATCGATCGATCGCTCGAACCAGTCACGTTTGCCGTCCGGCTGCTTGTTCTGTTGGATTACGGAATGATGCGTAAGAAGTGCATGGAACAGCTCTTCGGCTGTTGTAACATGCAAGAATGAGTTTGCTAATTCGAGCAAACGACGTTGCAGGGTTGGAGACACCTCACCAAGAGCAGAATCTGCGAGCTCAAACGTCGGCCGCAAAAGCTTTGAAATCTCGACAGCCCGCGGTTTGAGGCTAAACTCAACCGACGAGATCGCACGCGCTCCGGCGTGGGTGGACATCAACCGGATCCAATCGAATGCCTCTTCCAGCAGCAGTGCAACTTCCTCATAGCGCTGAATGGCCAACAGCCGATCCCGCAGCGGAGCACTCACCTTGGATTTGAGAAGCGAGTTGACGATTGCTGACTCCTCGACCTGAACGCCGAATCGACCTTCAAGCGCGCGAAAGATCTCGCTTCGCATCGGGTCACCTTCCTGGAGCAATCCCGAGATAAAAACTCTTTCTCGGTTTCGTGCGTTCGACGGTGCCAAGTGTGAGGCTAGCCACGCCCAACCCGACCAACCCTGGGACCGTGTTGTCTGGCCGACCTTTAAAGCGTCTTCCACTGCGTGTCTCAGGGATTCGCGCTCTTGCTTCCCCTGACCCGGACTAAGCGTGCCATTCAGAAACCCTGTAAGGCCCTGCTCCTTCTCCCAGATCTTGAGCAGCGCGACCCCATTCTCCGAGAGGCGCATATCATCGTCGACGATATTGAGTTTGCGCGCCAACGGTTTGTATACTCCGTGGAAGCCAAAGACACCCGGCGAGCGGAGATATGTCCGCGCGCACATTGGATCGCCTGCCTCCTTCGCCTCCCGCGCCTTGAAAGTGCCAGGCGTTCCCTTGCTCAGCGATCGATCTGGAGCACGCACAAACCCCGAGACTAACAGCCATTCGAAGACTATGTATGCTGGTGTGACGTGGTCCGATGCCAGCGAATCTTCAATGCCTTCACACACCGCCGAGGCGACGGCCATCGCAGTCAGGAAGCGAGGATGCGACATGCGAGCCCGGAGGCCCGGGAGTATTTCCTCGGCCAGGCGATCCCCTAAGGGGGAGAGGCCAAGCGGATCGAGAGCACCTTCCCCAGAGGTAACAGGGTCGGCATCCGTCAAAAAGGGCAATGAACTATACATGAGGGTCGTGTGCGAATTTGAGATCAGGAAGAATACGTGGTCGGTCTGACAACATCCGGGAAGACCGCGAATGGCTGGCGGGTTCTCCGCCTGCCTTCGCCACTCGCCACGACTTTCGGCACGAACGGCACAGACAGAGCAGATAGTCCGGTTCCGAAACCGGATATCGGAGGCAATAGGTAGAGAGAATTACCTCGCGCACCGATCCCGTAGCAAGAGCGGACTAGGCGACTGCCGCCGCAAACACCGCGAACAAATCTCCCGGCAATGGATGGGTAAGCCGCCATGTGATCGCCATTGGCAGCTCCTGGATGTGACTGACATAGCTCGCCGGCCCGAGGAAGTAAAACGCGCGGTCGTCGGTGTTGAGCCGGCCGAACAGCAGGATCTGATTCCCCGTCGACGCATGCTGCTGATACCGCTGACCCGTCGGACTCTCGTCCCGCGTTACCGACTGGCTCTCCCAGTGAATCAGCTCACGGCTGATCGCGTAGTCCCGATAGCGGGTCGTCGGAGAGAACTGCCCGCTCGTCTTATCCAGTGTGAACGCGAAGAAGTCAGCCTTCAACTCCCTATCGTAGAATGCCCCCTCCCGCCATGGGCGGACTTTAACACTATCGTCAACGCCTGCAGCAGCGAGCATCTCCAAACGCGTGTAGCGCGCATGAACCGTGAGCGGCACCTCCGGCATAACCTTGAGAGCGATGGGGACGTGCTGCATCTGTTCCGAAAGCACGTCGAGTAGCTCAAGCAGCTCCGCCCGAACCTGCGAATGCTCCCACAAAATCTTCGCGCCTGCTGCCAATGGCAGATGGGCATCAAAGGCACGATCCAAGAACAACTGCACGAGCAGCATTCGGAGTAGTCGGCGGTCGCGCATTGCTAAGGAGCCTGCGTCAATTGGCTCATCACGCTGCAACCAACGTCGCCACGTATACAGTCGATCTGGATCGTCGACATGCAGTAAACGGCCACACGCCTTTCGCAAAAGCGCCTCGTGCGGCCCGCTCGGCGCCGAGGTCAGCCCAGCCGCGTGCCGCAGATCAGACCACGACCGGTTGTTCGAGTACACATCCTCTAGGTCGAGCCCTGATGCAATGAGGAAGGTTTTCAAGCTGACGCCTGATTGCTCGGCGGCGATGCTCCGAAGCTCATTCGCCTTCTCATTCCAGCGCGCGGGCACGGAGTGCCGAATGCTCTCCAGCACGCGCTCCGTCGCGACCCGATCGAGTTGCATGTTGCACCCTGCGGGGAGGAACGGAAACCCTTCCGAGACCTGCCGCTCAACGTACGCACGACTACCGCCCAAGAGCGCCTGAAATCGCCGATCGTACCGGAACTCCTTACGATGTTGTCCAACGAAGTCAAGCACGGTGCAGAGGTCCTTGTCCTTACTCTTTCTCAGCCCGCGACCGAGTTGCTGGAGGAAGAGGAGTGCGCTATCAGTCGGCCGAAGCATGAGCAACGTATTCACCGATGGGACATCCACGCCTTCGTTGAACAAGTCAACCGAGAAGACGACACTCACTCGGCCCCCGGCCAGATCGGACAGGGCCCGGCGCCGCTCCTCGTCCGGAGTATCCGCCCACACCGCCACCGAGGGGATTCTGCACTCGTTGAACACTCGCGCCATATACCGCGCATGCTCGACGCTCACGCAGAACCCGAGCCCTCGGATCTTGTCCGATTCACCAAGTCTTGAGTGAAACTGCTGAACGACCGCGCGTGCCCAGACGTCTGACGCAGTGATGACGTCTGTTAGACCCTTAACGTCGTAGCCGCTACCACGTCGCCACGGGATTTCGCGAAGATCGAGATTGTCGGCAATTCCAAAATACGAAAATGGCACAAGCCGGTGCTGGTCGATCGCGTCCCACAAGCGTAGCTCCGCCGCAATGCGATCACCGAACCAGTGGAGGACTGGAAGCCCGTCGCTCCTCTCAGGAGTCGCCGTTAAACCGAGCAGTTCCGCGGGCTGGAGACGCGTCAGCAATCGCTCATAAGATGCCGCGGCGGCATGATGGAACTCGTCGACAATGATCACATCAAAGTGCGCTGGATCAATCGAGTCCATCCCGGACGCATTCAATGATTGTACAGATGCAAAAACATGTTCAAACAGCTTCGGCCGCTTCCCGCCGACCCAAAGCTCACCGAAGGTACCATCTCGCATCGCATGAGCGAACGTCGCACGACTCTGTGCGAGGATTTCCTCCCGATGGGCGACGAAAAGTAATCGAGCTCGCGGCAGTCGATCTTTGAGTCGCGCGTAATCCACCGCTGCCATGACGGTCTTGCCCGTTCCGGTCGCTGAGACGAGCAGGTTGCGATGGAATCCTTGCTGCCGAGAGAGCTCGATTTGGTCAAGCAGCCGCTCCTGAAAAGGCTCCAGTCGAATCTCTATCGGGCTAAGCGAAAGCACGGCCAGAGAGGATGCGCGGTCTTCTCCGGCTGCAAGAAAGCGATCGCGATCGTACGCCTCGAAATCGGCTTGCTGCCAGTAGCTCTCGAACACGGCCGCGATCTTCTCGACCACTGCTCGGTTCCGCGCTGCTGATACCCGAACGTTCCATTCAAGTCCGGTAACTTGGGCCGAGTGGGTGAGGTTTGAGGAGCCCACGTAGGCTGTGGAGTAGCCGGAGTCGCGATGGAACAGCCAAGCCTTTGCGTGCAGCCGAGTGCTTGATGTGTCGTATGACACGCGGACGTCCGCGCCAAGCTTTAGAAGAAGTTCGAGGGCTTCGGATTCGGTGGATCCAGTGTAGGTAGTCGTCAGCACCCGCACGGATCTGCCGGCATCAACGTGCCTTTGAAGAGCCTCTTGCATCGGTGCGATTCCGGTTCGCCGAATGAACGCCATGACGATATCAATCCGGTCCGCCGAATAGATCTCCGCCTCAAGCTCACGACCCACACGAGGTTCACCGGGAGAATTTGTCAGGAGCGTCGTGTCGAGCAGCGGCGTCAGAGGCTGTCGGATGATCTCAGCAGTGCCATCAGGCAGCCGAGCGCGAACGGCGCGAAGCACCTTGGCCGTGCTCGCTAGGCGGACTCCGGTGAGCTTGTCATCACCCACATGGCTGAGGATTTCCGTGATGAGCCGTTGTGCTAATTGGATCCCGACCGACGCACGGGCTTCGTCTGGAGCTCCGTCGATAGCGCGTTGAATGAGCGCTCCCACATGAAGCGCGATTCGGTCTGCCGCTTCGGCGTTCCGCAGATCGCCAAGATCTGGAATCCCAATCAACTGCGGATCAGCTAACTGATCAGCGAGTAATTCAGTGACAAGGATCTCGTAGAGGCCCCGGGGCAGATTGCTCATTCTTTAGCAGCAACCCGCAACGGCGTCAAATACTCAACGAAGCGGCGATCGCTCGGAGCGAGATCCAGTAGCTGCAGCGCCGCTAAGTCTGTCCATCGGATCTCCGAATGTTCCAATGCTTGGGGTAGACCTCTAATCGTGGTAGGAGTAAACTCGATCACAACGTCAGATCCAGGATCGGCCACCGAGAACAATGTGGGCGCAACTTCTTTGACTTGGACGCCCAGTTCCTCTTCGAGTTCGCGGCGGGTGCCCTCAAACGCGCTCTCGCCCTGCTCGAGTTTTCCGCCCGGGAATTCCCATAGTCCGCCGTGACGCTTGTCATCGGGACGTCGGCAGACGAGAAACAAGCCATTGCGTTCGATGACCGCGGCGATAACTCGAGTGGGCATTCACGAAATCGGTTGGACGACCTCCGTTACTGCGGCCGCCACACGCGCGACGCATGGTGTTCTATCGCCAACGATTGAATGCGACGACTTGGCGGAGGCTCGTGTGGCAAGTGCTTCAGTCGCCCCTCCAGGTTTCGAACCTGGACTCTCAGGTTCTAGAATCAGAGCAACTAGTAATCAAACTACGACAACTTGCCGGTTTAGCCAGGAGAATGCGTCAGCGCCACGAGCATTGTAGTGCCAAGCAAAGACGCGTTCAAGCCAAGGCAAAATTACCTCAAAGAAACGTTTGCGCACTTGAAAGCGGCCTAAACAGGCCGTTCCGGTCGTCCCTTCGCTTCGCTTACCGGATAGTTGCGCTCGTTGATCTCAATCTTTCGCTCTACGGCGTCCTTGAGATTTATTCCGGTGCGATCGCAGAAGAGAAACAGGGCGATGGCGATGTCGGCTACCTCGTGCTCGACCTTCGTGCGGCGGGTACTGTCGCTGAGTATTTGAAGTGACTCTTCGCTCGTTACCCATCGCAGCTCCGCGAGAAGCTCCCCCGCTTCACTCGCGATGGCCATCGCTAAGTTTTTTGGATCGTGAAACTTGCCCCAGTCGCGCTCCTTCACAAAGAAGCGAAGCCGTTTCAATACGACTTCCCACGCCTTCGTGGTCATCGTAAGAAGACCGATTGGCCATGCCATTCAAGCATCTCACGATCAGGCGAGCACGCGGCATCTGTTGGTAATCGAATTGGCCTCTGATCGAGCGCGTAGTAAACTTTCCCGTTCTGCCAGTCTTCGTTTAGACGGCCGCTGACCCGAAACCTCAAATCCGGCGTAATCGTGACGTAACCGCGGTCAAACAGAGTATGGATATCGGAGCGAAGCAAGAGCCCGTTGGAAATCTTATGCTCTCCCCCTCTACTAACTGGTTTGATGTGCGCGGCCTCCAATACTGGAAGCGTGTGTTCCCCCGAGACAGCACACTGACGCTCGTACGTGTCCGTTACCCTGATACGAAAACCGCCTTGACCGAGCCGACGGCGGCCGAGAACCGGATCTGAAAACATTCGGGATACCATGCCTTCGGCGACGGTGCGTTGCGTCGACACCAATTGCCCGCCGTTAAGGCTGACCTCGAGCGCTGCCGCCAATTCTCGCCCCGTTCCGGTATCGAGATCGTAACCCTTCCCTTGGACGATGTTCAGGGAAAAGTCTCTCGGACTAGGGATCCACGCCGTGCGATGGAAAAAGAAGACATTCTGAAGAACAATGTTTCCGATCGTGTAGTCTTCGTTGCTCGGACTGGCCGTTCTCCGAAACCTCTCCACTTTCCGTCTCAGTTCCTCCAATGACGCGACGCCGTTCATGGGGCCGAACGTCTCCCACGCAATCGAAACTGGAAGTAGGGAAGCAGTCTCGAAAAAGCCGCCCCCAACAATGTAGTTGTTCGGCGAATGCAGCTTAAACAAGAATAGATCGCCGGGCGCTAAGGCAGAAAAAAGCACCTTTCCCCCGGGTTGCCAAAAGTTGACCTCAGTAAGTTCCGGACGGTTCGCTAGAAATTCGAACCACTCGGAGTCGGTGATGCCAACGAATGCCTTTCGCATACGGCGTGGGTTTGGTGGACGTGCAGGCCAAGCGGATGTTGCGGTGAAATATCGGGTAGATGTCCCCGAACGGAAATAAAAAAGCTCCGACAACAGAACTTGTCGGAGCCGCAAAGTTGCCCCTCCAGGTTTCGAACCTGGACTCTCCTGATCCAGAATCAGGCGTGTTGCCAGTTACACCAAGGGGCAAAAAATCCGACCCAAAGGCCGGATAACCAAATCTAAAGCGCTCTACTATAGT
>JACDDZ010000313.1 GCA_013816695.1 Gemmatimonadaceae bacterium | reverse complement strand
TTCTGCCATTTCTCTATGGAAGTAGGTCGACACCAAGGTAGGTGCTGGAACCCACCTCGGAAAGCGGTTTTACCGGCAATCCCACTGGCGCCGACCCCGTCCCCAGAGCTAAGCTCAACACCCGAAGCATTTCGCCACTAAAGGGAGAAACAATGCACAAATCTGTTCTTTCCATGAGCATCCTCGCGCTTAGCGCATCGGTCGCATGTGCGCAGAGCGATAGCAAACCGGCTGCGGCGCATAACAGCGATCCTGACAAGGTCACAGCAACAGGCGGAGTTACGGCAGCCGGGTGGACCGGGCGCATCGATCCTCAGTCCGAAAAGCAGGGCCGCAAGATCACCGACGCAAAGTTCGTCACCATGGGAACAGGATTCCACGTTACGTCCGGACCGGCAGCTGTCTATTGGAACCCGGCGACCACTGCAACCGGGAATTACTCGGTCTCAGCCACGTTTACGCAGACCAAGTCTGCAGCTCACGCCGAAGGTTACGGCTTCGTGTTCAGCGGAAAAGATCTGACGGCACCGAACCAGAGCTACTACTACTTCCTGATCAGACAGGACGGGAAGTTTCTTTTCAACCATCGAGCAAACGATTCAACCGTGCATAAAGTCGTGCCATGGACAGATAACGCAGCGATCAGCAAGTTGCCTGAAGGTGGAAAGTCTACGAACAAGGTTACGATTGAGTTCAATTCGACAGACGTAACATTCCTTGTCAACGACACTGAAGTGCACCGGATTCCGCGCTCAGAGCTGGGCGGTGTCCCTAATACGAGTGGAATCGTCGGATTGCGTGTAAATCACAACCTCGACGTCCATGTGGACGGTTTTTCGGTGACTCAGGCCAAGTAGTATTAAGTACTGGAGAGTTTCTCTCCACTCATTGCTGGAGTCGAATTGAATTTCTATCTCACTGCCTTTGCGCTGGGGGCTGTCGGCCTGCTTGCGATGGCACTGAGCGGTTTTTTTAGCTCACATTCCGGACAACACGGACATTCGGCCGGCCATGGCGGTCATTCGGGTCATGGCGGGCATGGCGGCCACGCGCACGCCGGAAATCATGGCCACGCCGAGCATGGCCACTCGCAGTCAAAGGATCTTCACTTTGACGGGGAGATGCACGACAGTCCCTGGAGCGCGCTGCTCGCGGTGATGTCGCCCAGAGTCCTGTTCAGCGTGGCACTCGGGTTTGGAGCAACCGGCCTGCTACTGCAGGATGTCCTGAGCGGTATTCTGCTGGCGGGAGCGGCAGTCGCAGGCGGCGTGCTTTTCAACACAGCAATCGTCGGTCCGTTATGGAACCTTACGTTCAGGTTTGCTTCAACTCCGGCACTCAGTCTTGAGAGCTGCCTCACGGATACTGCGACTGCGGTCACCAATTTCAATGCAAATGGCGAAGGGCTCATTGCCGTCGAAGTTGATGGGCGGAATGTCCAGTTGCTCGGCACGCTCCAGATGCAGGACCGGGAGATGGGCGTGAAAGTGCGCGCAGGAAACCAGCTTCGCGTCGAGGAAGTCGATGCGGAACGCAATAGATGCAAGGTGTCGTTGCTGTGAAGCACAAACCACTAAAGAGGTTGTAACGATGAGCTCATTTGTTACCAGCGGGATTTTTATCGCGGGGGTAATCGCTTTTGTCCTTATCCTGATCCCTGTCATTGTCGCGAAGTTTCTGCGCAATGTTGAAGCTGGTGAAATCAGGCTTGTGAGCTGGCTCGGAGGCGGCACTGTCATTTACCGCGGCCCAGGGAAATCGAAAGAGATTCCCCTGCTCACTACTGGCACGACAATATCGAGTAAGGTGATCAACGTTGATCTCGACATTACAGACCAGACTGCGGACGTAGACGACAGCGGACGGCCGCGCCCGATCAAGGTGCGCGTGCTTGCAAGTGCCATTGTTTCAGTCGGTGACTCGGATGTCCTCATCAAGACTGCAGCCAACAGGTTCTTCTCGAAGGGTGATGCCGACCAGCTGAACACCCTGACAGACCTCCTTTCCAGCTCGGGCCGGCGTGCCATCAATCTTCTGACCCACGACCAGCTTTTTTCCGCCAAGGCTTCTCCTGCGGGTCAGTCGCTACTGGGTGAGGAGCGCCTTCCGAGCATTTTGCCTGTGAAGGCAGCCCCGACGGCGATGACCCTGCACGAAGGCGATCCTGACATGGAGGACGAGGACGATCCACTTGCGGTGATCATTCGCAAGGCGTGCTCGCGCGAGCTCACCGATCTCGGGTTGATCTTCAACTCGCTCAACATCAAGATTGTGCAGTCAGAAGTTGCCGAGGCGCGTCGTCGGCAGTCCGCGGCGGAGGCGGAGGCGAACGCTGAAATAGTTACAGCCGTTCAGGCCCGTCGCGCGAAGGAAGCACAGATCGACGCCGAGCGCGCCATTTCCGACAAGCAGCGAGAGTTGGAGCAGACCAGGGCCTCGAATGCTGCGCTTATTGCGCAGGCTGATGCGAAGCGTCAGGAAGCGCAGGGTTTGATGCGCACCGCCGAACTCGATGCTACGCAGATCGCGCAGGCGCGCGCTAACGCGGCGATAGTTCGTCTGGACGCCGAAGCCGCAGCCGACGCAGAAGCAATTCGGATTCGGCGTGTTGCGGACGCAACTGCTGAAAGCATCCAGAAGGTGAACCAGGCGATTCAGGCGGGTGGCGAGAGTTACTTCAGATACCGTCAGATCGAAATGCTTCCCCAGATTGCACCTGCAATCGCCGATGCGCTTGCGCAGGCGAAGCT
>JACDDZ010000024.1 GCA_013816695.1 Gemmatimonadaceae bacterium | reverse complement strand
CAAAAACCGCAGTGCACGCACGCGTCGATTCCGCGCTTCGCGTTTGCGAGCGGGGTGCCGGGAAGGGCGCAGGGAGGCGCCTGGTCGGGAGTGCCTGTGGCCGTCACTGCGGAAGAAGTCCGGGGTTAAGAATATTGTTCGGGTCGAAGATCCGCTTTATTCCCGCCGACAATCCATTTGCGACTTCCCGGTCCGTGATGAAGCTCGTGAGCGGCGAGACTGAAGGCATTGCTTCAACGATAATACGAAGCCCCGATGATTGGGTGTTGGCGGCGAACTGACCAAGCGATGTGAAAAGGTGCGCCGAGTCTATATCGGACGGGAAAAAGACCCGCGCGACCCCGCGTTCCGGCGCGATAGTGCGGAACCCCGATCCCGCGTCTGTAACCAGGCGTCCAGCGGCGTCCCACGTGTCGAACAGACTGGAAGGAAGTCCCGACATTCTCAGCGACCAGCCATGCGGCACCGCTGTCATGTCTTTCCAGAAATCATCTGGCAGGGAAAGGGCATTACCAAGCGCGCTGACTGTCTCCACCTGAGATCTCACTACGTTTTTATTCCCGCCAAAACGCATCGCCAGATAAGCGGCTTCGGGTAAATCCAGCGCCGCGGCAAGTTTGGGGTCGACGATCTCCATCGCCCACGGAAAAATTGCAGCCGCGCGGATGGAGGCAATGAGTGCAGATGCCGCCTGGCGTTTTTCAGGAAGTGCTATCGCGACTGAGGATTCGGCTTCCTGCTTCGCGAACAGCCGGAGTGATACCTCGCTCACTGCCCCTATAGTCCCCCATGAACCCGTAAGCAGGCGTGACAGGTCGTAGCCGGCCACATTCTTTACGACCCGTCCGCCGCCGCGAACGATCTCGCCGCTCCCGAGCACGGCTTCCACTCCGAGCACCAGATCGCGCGGAGTTCCAAAACCTGTGGCCAGTGGACCGTGCGAGCACGTCGCAATGGTGGCACCTATTGTTCCCTCGGCGTCGCCGAAGGGGTCGAGTGGAAGCCACTGGTTCTCTGCCCCTGCGATTTCGGAAATCTCCCTCAGGGTGGTGCCGGCGCGCACGGTCATCGTGAGATTGCCGGGCACATATTCCTGGACGCCTGCGTAGTTCCAGAGTGAAAGATCGCGCGCGGCCGACGCGTGCCTGTATGCGGACGTCCAGGTACCACGACCCTTGATGTTGAAGGGAGTATGCTCAGCTGCCGCGCTGCGGATTGCTTCCTGGATGTCCTCGATTGCCTGACTCATTTGCGAGCTGCCGGCGTGGCAAGCCATTCACGGCATGAATGCACGGGAACAACTTTCCCGGGATTGGCGCGCTTGTCGGGATCGAAAACCTTGCGCAGGTCGCACATGGTGGCCAGCGTGCTCTCCGAAAAGATAAGGTGCATGTAGTCGAGCTTGTCGAGACCGACACCGTGCTCGCCAGTGATGCTTCCACCGGCGTCAACGCACGCGGCCATGATCTCGCGCATTGCAAGGTGTACGCGCTCTGCCTCAGCTGGATCATCGGCATTGTAGGAAATGTTGGGATGCAGATTCCCGTCGCCGGCGTGGAACACATTACAGACAATTACGTTGTGCCTGGCGCTGATTGAGTGGATGCGCGCTAGAATTTCCGGAAGCTTTGTCCGCGGAATTACGGCGTCCTGCACTACAAGGTGAGGTGATAATCTCCCCATTGCACCGAATGCCTTCTTGCGGCCCTGCCAAAGCTTCATTCGCTCGGCGTCGTCGCGGGCCACACGCACATTGCGGGCGCCGCCGCTGGCGCACACGCTATGGACAATCTCGAGGTCGCGCTCCACTCCGGCTTCGAGTCCATCAAGCTCAATGAGCAGTATCGCTTCCGCGTCACGTGGATATCCAGCCGCGTAGATCGAATCCTCAACAACGCGAATTGTGGGGCCATCCATGAACTCAAGCGCCGCAGGAACGATACCCGATGCAACAATTGCAGAAGTGACCTTTGCTGCATTCTCGACGGACAGGAAGTCTGCGAGTATGGTGCGAACTGCGGGAGGCTTGCGAAGAAGCCGGACAGTGATTTCGAGGGCAACGCCGAAGCATCCTTCAGAGCCAATGAACGCGCCAAGCAGGTCCAGTCCACCCGATTCGCCTTCACGGTCGCCGAGCTGAATGATCTCTCCACTCGGAAGGATGGCTTCGACTGCAAGAATATGGTTGAGCGTCACGCCGTATTTGAGGCAGTGTGGTCCGCCGGCGTTCTCGGCGACGTTGCCGCCGATAGTACACGCGGCCTCGCTCGAAGGGTCGGGCGCGTAGAGCAGGCCGTGCGGGGCGACTGTGCGATTCAACCGCAAATTCACTACTCCGGGCTCCACCGTCGCGCGGCGATTCTCTACATCGATCGAAACTACACGAGTGAGGCGATGCAGGCCGAGAAGTACCACACCCTCTGCGAGCGCGCCGCCGGAAAGGCCAGTACCAGCTCCGCGAGGAACGTAGGAAAGCTTCTCGCGTGCCAGCAGCCTCACGACAGCAATCACTTCTTCGCGAGTTCCGGGGAAAACACCAAGTGATGGCTGCTTGCGGTACCCCGGAAGGCCGTCGGAATTGTAGACAAGCAGTTCCTGCGGGCGACTGAGGACAAACCTGTCACCCACAATCTCGCGCAGTTCTTCGACAATTCCCTGAGAGATCAAGCCTATCCTTGGTTGTCCTGTTGCAGCGGCGAGTCAGATGGAACGACGACTGTAAGGGCTTCGCGCGCGATGCGATATTCAAGCGGCGTTTCCATAACGACGATCTCGCCGTCGACCGCAACATTTGCTGAAGCATGCCGTAGCTCGATCGAGAACTTTTCCACGATAAAGCTATCCATGTCCGGAGTGCGCGAAGCGCTCCTGGTCCCGCGCGCGACAGCCGCGAAAGCAAGGGCAAGAACACGTGCGGCGCTGCTCCCGCTGACGACAATGACCTGAAGTCCGCGCTCTCCCCCGGTGACGCGGCTTCCGAGCGAGGGCATCTTCAACTCACGCTGGCCGACGCCGACGAACACCACTGGGCTACGGTATGTGTTCATTTTGCCGTCCACTTCCACTTTAACCCCTACAGGTCGCAAGCGGGTCATGATTCGAATGAAGGCCAGGGCGCTGGCGATCCGGTAGCCGAAGGTTTTCTCGAACCGCTCCCGGACCCGGACGAACGTCACGTAGGCGCCGATGGAACTTGTATTGAGAAATATTCTTTCGTGCACAAAGCCGACATCCACCTTGCGAGTGGTGCCGTTCACCGCGACCTGGACCGCTTCCTTGAGATCCGTCGGAATCCCATTGTCCTTCGCGAAGTGATTGAGTGTGCCACCGGGAAGAACTGCGAGCTCGACATCAGAATTGACCACCACTGATGCGGCAGTGGCAACCGACCCGTCGCCGCCTGAGATAAGGATTCGCTTCGCGCCCTTGTCGACTTCCGCCTGGATGGAGCTCTTGAGTTTATCGGGCTCTACCGAGTGGACCTCGAAGTGGCCGGATTCTTCCAGGATTTTCTTTGCGTCGTCCGCGGTTCCAGCCTTCGAATTCAGGAAGGCTGGGATGGTGGTCTGCTGCATCAGGCTCCGGCTTGCTCGATTCCGTTCAGGATTGTGTCGAGCAGGGAAAGCTCGAAGGGCTTCGGTATCACAGTGCAATTCGTGCGCGCGATGAATTCCGAAACATCTTCAGAGGAGCTGTCGCCGGTAGTGAAAAGGAATTTTGGCAGCAGCGAGGGCATTTCGTCGGACAGCATTGCGTGCAACTCGATGCCGGACACTACCGGCATTTTTACGTCGGAAATGATAAGGTCGTAGTAGCCCGGATCCGCAGCGCGTAGGCGGTCGAGCGCTTCCTTCCCGTTAACGACTTCTTCAGGTATCCAGCGCCGCCGCGTGAAGTAGCGGCTAAGCGCAAACCTTATTGCGGGCTGATCTTCGACGATGAGCGCGCGATACTCGCGCGTTACGCGGTCGTCCAGAAGCCGGAGAGCGCGGAGCCGTCGGGCGACTCGCGCAGCTTTTCGAATGCGCGCTCGCGGATCTGGCGAATCCGCTCGCGGGTGACACCCATAAGAGCGCCGATTTTCTCGAGAGTCATGGCCTCCGATCCCTGCTCCAGCCCGTAGTACAGGTGGAGAATTTTACGCTCACGGGGCGTCAGGTATTTCCGGAACACGCGATCGATGAATTCCTTCATCAGGTTGAAGTCGGTAACCTCTTCGATCTCGGCACCATCGACTCCGGCGAAGCGTTCGCCGAGCGTGGATGCCTCGCGGTCGGAGCGGTCAACAGGAGCATCAAGGGATATTTCCGTTGCCGACATCTGCTTGGCGGAGCGAACCTGGTCGGGCGTCTCATCGAGAAGGCGGCCGATTTCCTGGTCAGTCGGGTCGCGCTTGAGAACCTGGGATAGAACTGTCTCGGCTCGCGCGAGCTTGATGAGCTGTGAATTCTGGTTGAGGGGGATGCGCACGGAGCGTGTCTGCTCGGCGAGGGCCTTGAGAACTGCCTGACGAACCCACCACACTGCGTAGGAAATGAACTTTACTCCCTGCTCGGGATCGAACTTTCTCACGGCCTTGAGGAGACCTTCGTTTCCAATGGCGACCAGTTCGCTCAGGTCGAGTCCGTGACCCTGGTACTTCTTTACATACGAAATGACAAAGCGGAGGTTCGCCGTGACCAGGCGTTCCGCCGCTTTTTCATCACCCGCCTGAGCTCGACGCGCGAGCCGGCGTTCTTCTTCTACATCTGTTATTAACGGGAGCTTTTGAATGTCCTGCAGGTACTGGTCGAAAGCTGTGGACGGCGAGGAACGGAAAAAGCCCTTCGATCTGCTTTCGGCAGTCGTCTGCATACAAGCCCCTGTGGCGGCAAAACGTTCGGCGAGTGTTGCTCAACCCGCGTAATGACCAACCTGTTCGCGCACGTTAATCGGGGGAATTGAGCAGGTCAACAGCCACGTTTTATGCCATCAAGGGCCGGGCGGAGCCGGCGGATCTTTCTGTTTCGTGCGGCTTGTACCCGTCAAAATCCCGATACCCAGAAGGACAATTACTCCCACTGCTATCCAGGTTGGCGGAACGTTCACCAGATACGCGGCGACCGCGAGTCCGAGGACAAGTACAATGAACCCAATGAGATAAGTGCTGAATGACGACATACGTTTATCTGCCTCGTGTGGCGTAGGCAGCTGAGCGGCGCAATTGGTGGGCCAAGCGGTGTTAGCGCTTGGCTATACCGTCCAGAAGGGAGCCGATTGCGCGAAGATCCTGAATGTCGTTGATCTCAATCGGGGCCGGATGAGGAATCTGTTCCTCTTCGCGAGCTACCAGGATTGCCTGTCCCCACTGCCTGCCGAAGCGGGTGGCCTGGCGGCATGAGGGGGTCCAGATGTCGAGCGTAGCACCCTTCACGTTGCCGCCCGTGTCATCGACGAGATACCGTCCGATGTACTTATCGCCCATGTACACCTCGACGTAACGCGCGAGCGGAAAGATGCGTGGATCTGACGCAACAATTCCAGGACGAACAAAACGTCCGCGGCGCGTTTCGCCTTTAAGGCAGTACTGCGTAAGTGACACCTTTACCGGAACGCCTTCAGCTGCGCGTTCGAGAACGCCGCGTGCTATGTACACGGATTTTTTCGCAGTGACGATCAAGGGCCTGAGCATCGGCTCTCCGTACACGACTACCGGAGAGTGCTGAATCAGCGTGGAGCCGAGGGGCAGCTTTGCCGCGCCGGTCTTGACGAAGATGAGCGCAATCGCGACCGCTAAAGCCAGCCTGATCCAATCAGTTTTTTTCAATGAGCACCTCCCTGATTAGCGCCGCGTCGAGCGGCACGCTCCACCTGCCATCACCCTCGAACATTTTTCCAATCCGGACGGGGAGTGCGAACTCGATTTTCCTGTCCCGATTCTTCTTGTCCAGTTGCATCAACTCCATCATTTCGTCCGCGGAGATCCCACTTGGAACCAGACGCGGCAGACCAGCATTCGTCAAAACTGTGTCCAGCTTGTGGGCAGTGCCTTTTTCGGCAATTCCTGCCCTTTCTGCCAACCTGCTTTCCAGTGCCATCCCAATGGACACGGCTTCACCGTGGAGAAGGGAATAGCTGCTGGCTGTTTCAACCGCGTGACCAATTGTGTGGCCGAAGTTCAAAATCCTTCGCCGGCCTGATTCACGCTCGTCGCTGGCGACAACGTCCGCCTTTATTTGCACACTTTGCGCGATGAGCGAGGTCAATGCCTCGGAGCTCCGGCCCTCAGGTGCGACCAAACGACCTACGGATCCTGCGACTTGTGTAAAATAATCCAGGTCAGCGATCACACCATGCTTTATTACTTCTGCAAAACCCGAGCGCAAATGGCTAAGTGGAAGCGTGTCAAGGACTTGCGGGTCAATCACCACTGTTGAGGGACGGTGGAAAACTCCCACCATGTTCTTCCCGCCGGGTGTATCTACTCCCGTTTTTCCACCGATCGAGGCATCGACCATGGACAGGAGGGTGGTGGGGATCTGGATGTACTTGATTCCCCTCATATAAGTACCCGCGACGAACCCGGTGAGGTCCCCGACAACACCGCCCCCTAATGCCAGAAGGGCAGTGTCCCTGCCGAACCGCAGTTCCAGAAGGCGGTCGGTAATTGCGCCCCAGGTCTCCCGGGTCTTCCGGGATTCGCCGGGCTCAATCGTGATTGTCTCCACCTCCCGACCCAGTCCGGCACGAAGCCGTTCAGCGTAGAGAGGCCCGACTGTTGAGTCGGTGATGAGGGCAAGGCGGAATGAGCGTGGAAGGTCCAGCAGGTACGCGTGAAGGCTATCAATCACGCCCCTGCCGATGGCTATCGGATACCCGACTCCGAAGTCCGTTTCAGACTTCGCCATTTACCAGGCTTGTTCGGCGCTTCCCGCGCGCTTGTTGGCGAAGCGGGCAAGCGTGAATAGCAGGTCGGACAGGCGGTTCAGGTAGACCACGACCAGGGCTGGAACTTCAATGTCACGTCTCAGCCCGACCACTTTTCGCTCTGTACGCCGGCAGACAGTGCGTGCAAGATGAAGAGCTGCGGCGCCCGGCGTTCCGCTTGGGAGGATGAACGCCTTGAGGGTCTCGAGCTCGTTATCGCATCCATCGATGTAGGACTCGAGCTCTTTGATGCGAGCCTCGTTGATAACGGCTTTGGAAAGATGCTGCTCCATCTTTTCGCGGTCAGGAGTTGCCAGCAGCGCGCCGATGCTGAAGAGGTCGCGTTGAATTCCTCCAAGGATTTCGTCAATGCGCGTGTCGGTGTTGTGAGCGCGCGCTACGCCGATATTCGCATTCAGCTCGTCGACGTCACCATAAGCATCGACGCGTGGATGGTCCTTGTTGACGCGGCCACCGCCAAAGAGTCCGGTGTCGCCCTTGTCGCCGGTTCTCGTATAGATCTTCACGAAGGATGAATCTAACGTGCTCTGAGCGTTATAACCCCGCGTTTTGGGGGGATTATATTCAGCGCATGAATCACGAAATCACCGACATCACGATCATCGGCGGCGGGCCGACTGGAATATTTGCGCAGTTCTATGGCGGTATGCGCGGCGCGACGACCCAGATAGTTGACGCCCTCCCTGAACTCGGCGGACAGCTCACGGCACTCTATCCCGAGAAGTACATCTTCGATGTCGCCGGATTTCCGAAAGTGCTGGCTAAGGATCTCGTGAAGTCGCTGGCCGATCAGACGGTACAGTTCAATCCGAAAGTGCACCTCAATCAGAATGTCACAGGGCTGGAAGAAGAGGACGGACATTTTGTTCTCGTGACTTCAACTGACCGTTTCCCGACACGGTCGGTACTGGTTGCTGCCGGCATCGGCGCTTTCAGTCCCCGGAAGCTTCCGCAGGCGTGCGCAGAACCCTGGTACGGTCGCGGGATTTTCGATCGCGTAAGCAATCCCGATGAGTTCAAGGGGAAGAAGATTGTCATCATTGGCGGCGGTGACTCTGCCTTTGACTGGGCGCACCAGCTACGCGATCGCGCGGAGGCAGTGACGCTTGTGCATCGCAGCGATCGCTATCGCGCGCACGGAGCGACAGTCGCCGAAGTGGAAGCTGCTCACGCTTCGGGGAAGACTTTGATGCTTCCATTTCACGAACTGGCCGATGTCCTGGCGGACGGTGACCGCATGCGCGGCATAGTCGTGAAGCAGATCAAGGAAAAAACCATGCGTGAGGTCGAGTGCGATGTGGTGCTTCCGATGCTCGGGTTTGTTTCCGATATTGGCGCGCTTGGCGAGTGGGGCATGACGTTGGAGAAGGACGAGATTGTGGTGAACAGCCAGATGGAAACGGGCCGACCGGGCGTTTATGCGGCGGGCGATATCACCACTTATCCGGGTAAGCTCAAGCTGATCGCTACAGGATTCGGCGAAGCGGCGGTAGCCGTTAACCAGGCATTCCATTGGATTTACCCGGACAAAAAGGTTAACCCCGGCCACAGCTCGAATCTCGCTGTATTCGGCCAAAAAGACGATTAACTGCTGAGCTGCACGGTCCCACCTTTGCATTATGTCATCCTTGTTAACTCATCAAGCAAGGAGACTCAATGAATAAAGTTTTCAAGATCCTGCCGGTTGCGCTGGCGTTCGGAGTTGCAGCGTGCGGAGTCAGGACGACGACGACCGATGTGAATCCGCGCATGGCGCGTGCAGCGACCTGCGTAAACGCGGTCGAAGTGTATGCGGGTCGCGGCGACGTCCCGGCTAACTACTATGAGCTCGCCTGGATCAACGCCGAGGGAAATTCGGTGTGGACGACGGACAATCAGATGCGCGAAGTAATGCGCAAGCGCTCAGCTGAAGTTGGTGCAAACGGATTGATTGCGAATCCGGTGCAGCAAAACAAGACGGGCGTAAACGTGCTCGGCGAAGCAGCCGGCGCGAATACCGCAACTGCAAAGGCTTCGGGTCTCGCGATCTGGATTCCGTCGGAGTCTGGACGGACGACGCTGGCCTGCGGGAAGTAAGTAAAAAGGCTTTTGCCGGCTGGAAGGAAAAAGAGAGTCGCTCACGCGGCTCTCTTTTTTTTGTTCGTTAACTGCTCCAGCCATTTCGTCAGGTTGGGCCGTTGGTCGTTTTCCGCAACTCCCGTAACTGCCGTTATCTGACAACGGACAACTGATTACTGAAAACGACCAACGGCCCAACCTGACGAAATGGCTCGCTAGGATTTGTTTCCGTATGCGACACGCGGGTCAGCCTTCGCGTATGCGAGATCGGTAATCAGATTTACCAGCACAAAGACAACGCTCAGAAAAAGAACCGACCCCTGAATTGCAGGAAGGTCACGCCGGGAAATCGCGTTGACGACGTAACGTCCAATCCCGGGCCAGCTAAAAATCGTTTCGGTGAGAATGCTTCCTGTCAGGTAGTAACCGAAGTCCAGGCCGAGCACCGTGATAATCGGGATCAGCGCATTTCTGAGTGCGTGCCTCACGATGACTGAGCGCTCTCGTAGCCCTTTCGCGCGAGCTGTGCGTACGAAATCACCGCCAAGCACGTCGAGCATCGCCGAGCGCGTCACGCGGGCGAGGAATGCGATCGAGCGGGAACCGAGTGCGAATGCCGGAAGAATTATGTACTGGATTCCTCCGTACCCTGATGGGGGAAGCCAGCGCAACTGGATGGCGAAAATGAGAATCAGGATCAGTCCGACCCAGTAGACAGGAAATGAGATTCCCAGGTATGCAACGCCGAGCCCGATGCGATCGAACCAGCCGCCCTGATTGCGCGCGCTGAGCACGCCGATTGTGATACCAATGATGGAGGCGATCAGCATTGCTGCGCCGGCGAGCATGAGCGTTTTTGGAAACCGCTCACTGATATCGGAGAGTATTGGCCGGTTCGTGATGTAGGACCTGCCGAGATCACCGCGAAGGATTCCACCGGTGTACTTGATGAACTGAGTGTGGAGCGGATCATCGAGGTGCAGCTCCTTCCTGAGACGCGCAATTGTTTCAGCGTCCGCGCGCTCCCCAACCATGTCCTGGACCGGATCGCCCGGGGCTACGTAGAGCAGCAGGAAGACTATTACCAGTACGCCGAACAGTGTCGGTATCGAAAGCGCGAGCCGGCGTACTATGAAAGCGAGCACTTACTGCTTGTTGATCTGAACGTTGGACCAGTTCTGACCCGTGAAGACAACGGGAATCTGGAAACCGGTAATCCAGGGCTGCACCGCGTATAGCTCCTTATAGAAGAACAGGTAGATCATCGGGGCGTCATTGAACGCAATTGCGTCTGCCTGCTTGTACAACACCGCCCGCTTGGCGTCGTCCAGCTCTGCGCGAGCCTGGGTGACGAGCTTGTCGTAGTTCGCATTCGCGTAGAACGACACATTTCCACCGGCGCCCTTGTTACTGCTGTGCAGAAGCGGATACAGGAAATTCTCTGCGTCCGGATAGTCGGCGAACCAGTCCTTGAGTGCGAGATCAGTATTTCCACCGCGCGCAGCTTCACGCATCGACGATGCATCGCGCTGGACGATTTTTACACGGATACCTGCCTGGGCAAGGTTGGCCTGAATCGTCTGGGCAACGCGCGGGAAGGGTGCAGTCTGCGAGCACCAGATTTCCAGATCAATTCCGTTTGGATAGCCTGCTGCCGTCAGCAGCTCTTTTGCTTTGGCTGGGTTGTAGGCGTATGGCTGACGCGTGGCGTCAGCTCCATCCAGAGTCGGCGGAATCACGCCAGCAGCCAGATTCCCGCGTCCGCTGATAAGCTGGTCCAGAATTGATTTTGAGTTTGTGGCGTAGTTCAGGGCCTGTCTGACCCGAACATCCTTGAGTGGTCCGCGCGTCGTATTGATCGCTACATACCAGAGCCGAAGGGCGGGGGCAGTCATCAATATTCCCTTCCGGTCGTCGGTCTGTTCCCAGTTTCTCGTTTCCGATTCCGGGATATAAAGCACGTCGACGTTGCCAGATTCGAACTCAGCTACAGCAGTGCTCGGCTCTGGAACGATGCGCGCCATGAGTGAATCGGATTTGGGTGTGCCGCCGAAATAGCTCGCGTTCTTTGCGAACTTGAGATAGTCGTCGTGTTTCCATTCGACGAACTTCCATGGACCGGTGCCGATCGGGTGCTCCCCAAAGTTGGCGGGCGGATTGTCGGGCACAATCGCGGCGACCGGCATGGCGAGCAGCTTCGGGAAGATTGCGAATGGCTCGTCGAGATTCACTACTATAGTGGTGTCGTCAACGACTGCGATACCGGTGATCTCGCCCTTCCCATCGGCGTAGTCCTTGGCTCCCTTGATCGGATAGAGAGGCCAGCCGCGCCCACCTTTGGTCTTCGGGTCGAGCACTCTTTTCCAGCTGTTGAGCACATGACGTGCAACAAATGGAGTACCGTCGTGGAACTTCACGCCTGGTCGAAGGTGGAAGGTGTAGGTCCGGCCGGCGTTGGACACGTCCCACGATTTGGCGAGGCTTGGCACTATCTGCGCATCAGGGGAAAAGCGGACCAATCCGTCGAATACATACCCAACGGCTCGGCCCGTTGGAACATCGGTGGACAGAGCCGGGTCCAAGGATCGCGGGTCGTAGGTATCCCTCGAGTCTATGAGGGTATGGCGGGAGGGATTTGATTCGCCGCCTCGACAGGCGACAAAAGCGGGGATGAGGAGGAGTGCAATTCGTCGCATTGTCGAGTGGGTTTTTGTTGACATAAAGGGTGGAATGAGAAGAACTTATGAATCTCAAAAACACGCGTCAAACATGAGCGCTGAGTACACATACCGAAGGAAGCTGAAACCCAGCGAATTATTGCCCGCAATCGGGGCTGGCATCGCAGCCGGCCTCGCGGGTTTTTACGTTGTGCAACTCTTAATCCAGAGGACCCCGCTCATTCCCGAGGGAAAACTTCGCCAATTGAGTCGTCCTCCGGAACCGAACCGCGATCCGCGGACGATCCCCGAGCAAACCAGGGGTAACCAGGACCGTGAAATGAAGTCGCGGGTTACCGCTCTGGCCGAATCGACTGAAGTTCCTCCACCCCCATCAGCCCGCCCGATACGGGGTAGATGAACAGGTTCTCGAAGGCATTCCTGGTAGCTGGTTGTGCACTCTCAACATCAATAGTCGCTCGTAATCTTCCCGCCCAGGATCTCCGATGCGATCCCGGCGATGTGGAAGTACGACGATTGTCCTTCGCTGGCAATACCGCGTTTTCGGATGCGGAGCTGGCGAGCGCAGTTGTCACCACCCCTTCCGGTTGGGCCCGCCGATTCCTGAGGTTGCCGACGGCCGTGAAGTACTGCCTTGATCGCGCGGAGCTTCCGAACGACCGGATCCGGCTCATCGTGTTTTACCGACGCCGGGGATTTCCGGACGTTACCGTGGACACCGTTGTGAATGCGCTCAGCAGGAATGCCGTAGAGGTGAATTTCAGGATACACGAAGGCCGGCCGATAACTATCGCGGAGCTCACGGTAACCGGCCTGGAGAAGGTCGAAAACGCAATCGTTTTCACGCGCGGATTGCCGGTAGTGGCCGGCGCACGATTCGATCGCGTGAACGTCCAGGCTGCCCGGGATACAATCACCCGACGGTTGAGGAATGCTGGATATCCCCAGGCTCAGCTCGACACTCCCCGTCCGCATGTTGATGCTGCGCGCTATCTCGCCTGGGATACCCTCGTCGTCCGACCGGGGCCGCTGACGCGGCTCGGCGGAATCGCCATCACGGCAACACCATTCGAAAACAACACGCGCCAGATTTCCGATCGGGTTGTGCGCCGTTTGCTTGGACTGGACCCGGGCAGGCTCTATCGCGAAGACGATTTGCTCAATGCACAGCGGCGACTGTATCAGACCGAAGCGTACCAGCATGTCACACTCTTTCCTGACAGTTTGTCGCGGAACGATTCGATTGTGACGCTGCATGCAGTACTCATCGAGAACGCAATGAATGCTGCGCGGCTCGGTGCCGGTTATGGAACGCTCGACTGTTTTCGTGTCACGGGCGAGCTGTCGAACTACAATTTCATGAAGCGCGCACAGCGGCTGGATCTTACGGCCCGTGTTTCCAAGATCGGAATCG
>JACDDZ010000312.1 GCA_013816695.1 Gemmatimonadaceae bacterium | reverse complement strand
ATCGCAGCTTCGACGCTTTTATCGGCTCGCTCCCTGACGTTCTTGTCGCCAGGGACTTCAGGCTGGTCGTCGACGCCATCGTCAAGGCGGCAAGAGCGCACAAGGGAATCGTTGTAATGCTCGGCGGCCACATCGTAAAAACTGGTGTCGGACCCCTGCTGGTTGATCTGATGAAGCGCGGAGCCATCACGCACCTTGGCATGAATGGGTCGGCAGCCATTCACGATTTTGAGATCGCGCGGTTCGGCGGAACTTCAGAGGATGTCGCGCGCGGACTCGCTGACGGGACCTTCGGAATGGCGGAAGAAACCGGACGGGAGATGAATGAAGCGTTCATCCGCGGGATGAAGGAAGGTTGGGGGATGGGGGATGCTCTCGCGCGCACCATGCGTGAGTCCGAGCTCGTGCACCCTGAGCTGTCCATTCTCCTCGCCGCACAGGATGCAGGCGTCTCATGCTCAGTCCACGCAGCGCTCGGCGCGGAAATAATTCATCAGCATCCGGCTGCGAGTGGCGCTGCCATCGGGGACACCAGCCACAGGGATTTCAGGAAGCTCGCCGGCGCGCTCCCCACCCTGCACGATGGTGGAGTAGTTCTGAATTTGGGCAGCGCCGTGATAATGCCCGAGGTGTTCCTGAAGGCCCTCACGATCGCGCGAAATCTGCACGCCGGCAAACCAGTCAACTTCACTACATGTGACCTGGACATGCAGCGCCACTACCGGCCACGAATGAACGTCGTCCAGAGGCCGACGATGGCCGGAGGGACCGGCTACGAAATAACAGGGCACCATGAAATCATGGTGCCGTTATTGGCCTGGTCGGTAATTAACCGGTTAGAGGAGAAGAGGTAACGACGCGTTAGTACTGACGAACCTTCGTCTCGTCCCACCGCTCTCTCAGCCTTTTCGCGGTTCCCGGCGAAAGAATCCTGATAGCGACGTACCCAATCAGTCCGATCACTGCCACCTTGAGTGCCAGGACTCCGAGCACAAAGAGCAGTCCGAGTGCGAAACCGAATAGCTTGAATGCGATGCCGATGGCGAACATCCCGAGCATCGCAGCGAGTCCGATGAAAAATATTGTGCGCAGCATTTTAGCTCCCTTGCGGAATAGGTCCCTGATACTAATAAATACGGATTGGGCCGGCGATGGTTTCATCGGCTAAGGTGCCCCATGTAATAGTTGTCGGCGCAGGGTTGATTGGGCTCACAATTGCCCGCGGGCTCGCCAGGGAGGGGGTCAGGGTTACCCTGATCGGCGTTTCGAGCCCGGGCGAAGCGTCGCCCGCAGCGGCCGGAATGCTGGCGCCTTCGGTCGAGAGATCCGCGGGGCCGGCGCACGATTTTGCGATCGCGAGCCGCGACAGGTTTCCAGAATTCCTGGCTGAGCTCGGGGAAGAAACGGGCATCGAAGTTCCGCTCAACCGGCTGGGAATTCTCCAGGTCGCGCTTTCGCCCGCAGGTGTTAAAGGACTCAAAAAATCGGTTCTGCCGGGTGCGGAATGGATCACCGACTCCGAACTGCACAAACTGGAGCCAGCCCTCAATCACGGACTGGGTGCCGTGTTTTCACCCGGCGACGGATGCGTCGATAACGTCGAGCTGCTTCTCGCGCTTCGCGAATCTGTATCCCGCTTGCCGATCACTCACGTTTCCGAAAGAGTCGTGAGCGTCCACTCCGTAAGCCCCGCACTGCACCTTCATACGGATGCAGCGAATGTTTTCGCCTGCGACAAGCTTGTAATTGCAGCAGGAGCGTGGTCCTCGAGGATTGGCGGCATTGCATTCGCCAACCATGTGCGTCCATTCAGGGGCCAGATGGTTTCCTATGACGCCACGCCAATCCGTCATGTCGTGTATGGCCCGCGCGGCTACTTGGTGCCGCGCGAGAAAGGGCACACTCTTGCCGGAAGTACAATGGAAAATGTTGGGTTCGAGAGTAACACATCTCCCGGGGGAATCGCAAAAATCAGATCCGCGGCAGGTGAGATATGCCCACTCCTTTCCGGATTTCTGCCCGCCCGCGCATGGGCCGGGCTCAGACCTGTGACTCCCGACCTCCTCCCGTTGCTGGGTGCCGACCCTTCGGACCCCCGGTTTGTGTATGCCTGCGGACACTCCCGCAACGGAGTGCTCCTTGCGCCACTTACTGGAGAAACTGTGACCGATCTCGTTGTGGGGCGCGGAGTTGGCTTCGATTTATCGCAATTCCGCCCGGACCGGTTTCAGTATTAACTTTGGAGACTATGCCTGAAACCGAAGTGCTGTACCAGATCATGGGCCGGCACCGCGCGGATCCCCTCCCTGAGCGCAAACCATCCTGGTTGAAAGTTCGTGCGCCCGGGGGAGCAAACTACGTGCGGTTGAAACACCTGATGCGCGAACTCAACCTTCATTCGGTTTGTGAAGAGGCCCGCTGTCCGAACGTTGGCGAATGCTGGGAACATGGGACCGCAACGTTCATGATCCTTGGCGATGTATGCACTCGCAATTGTGCCTACTGTGCAGTCTCGCACGGCCGGCCGCCCAAGTACGACGTCCAGGAGCCATCGCGCGTCGGTGAAGCGATTGCCACAATGAACCTCCGTCACGCAGTGATAACATCCGTGGATCGCGACGACCTCCCCGATTTCGGTGCCTACATATTCGCCGAGACTATCAGGGAGATTCACGCACGCGTTCCGGATTGTTCTGTTGAAGTTCTCGTTCCCGACTTTCAGGGCAACGAAGAGAGTATCAGGGCCGTGCTTGAGGCGCGCCCCGAGATTTACAATCACAACACGG
>JACDDZ010000023.1 GCA_013816695.1 Gemmatimonadaceae bacterium | reverse complement strand
CGACTGCGAGTCCCTTTTTCGCGGCAAGCGGTTCATTCACGGCCAGTACATGGTCTATCACTTCACTGATGGCGAAGTCCGACACGTTGAGGTCGAGCTGACTTCCGGCGCCTTTCGCATAGATCAGGATTTCACCGATCATGTCAAGCAGCTGCCGGCCACCGGTGATGATTCCGGCGAGACTCTGCGTCTGACGGTCGTTGAGCTCGCCGAGCATTCCGTCGCGAAGTATCTCGGCGTGCGTGATGATAGCCGTGAGAGGTGTGCGCAGATCGTGCGAAATGTTGGAAAGAAACTGCGTCTTCAACGCATCCCGCGAGTGCAGCTCGTTGATCACCCGCTGCGCCTCCAGCACCTGCGCCTCGAGAATTGCAATGCGCTCTGGACGGACGCGTCCTTCCTCGTTGGTCTTCATGCGGTTGCCACGCTGTCTATCAGTGGAATTGCCGTATCCCCTTCGATGGATGCTTCCAGCTGCTGCCTTCGTAACAATGTCCAGTATTTTCCGCGCGCTGCAAGCAGTTCCTCGTGAACGCCCCGTTCTACGATTTTTCCTTCATCCAGAACCACTATCCAGTCGGCATCCCTGATCGCCGTTATGCGATGCGACGCGATCACCGTCGTCTGCTTTTGGAGCGCGCCACGAAGCTCGCGCAGGATGGCAGCCTCGGTCTGTGTATCCACTGCTGAGAGCGCGTCGTCGAGAACGACTATGGGCGGATTCCTCGCGAGGGCGCGCGCGAGAGCAGCGCGCTGCTTCTGACCTCCCGACAGGTTGATTCCACGTTCACCAAGTTGGGTTTCGTATCCACCGGGAAACTCCGCAATCGTCTCTGCCAGTTGCGCGACACCCGCTGCCCATTCGACGGCCTCTGGATCAGCCGCGCCGTAGGCGATGTTGGCGCGAATGGTCTCACTGAACAACAGGCTTTCCTGCGGGACGAAGCTGATTTCCCTCCGCAGCTTGTCGAGTGACAGATCCCGGATATTCACGCCATCAATGAGAATCTCTCCCTCCTGTGGATCGTAGATCCGCGCTATCAGTTCGACAAGCGCAGATTTCCCGCTCCCTGTCGCCCCGACTACGCCGAGCGTAGCGCCGCCCGGAACGGAGAACGAAATATTGCGGAGCACCCAGGCAGCTTCGGAGTCACCCCGCGGCGGGTACTGGAAGCCAACATTCCGGAAGTCAATTCCGCGGCCTCCCCTGGCCGCCGGGAATTCGCGCGGAGCGTCCGGATTTCTAACGGCCGGTGTTGCCACGAACACTTCCGAGAGCCGCGCCATCGAAGCGCTGCCCCGCTGAAAAAGGTTGACTACCCATCCAAGTGCAATCAGCGGCCACGCCAGCATCGCGAGGTACATGATGAACGCGACGAACCCGCCCACCGAGATTTTTCCCTGGATTGCGAGTATTCCACCCACTCCGAGCACGACAACTCCGGCAAGTCCGCCGAAAAGAGCAAACAGTGGGTGCATGATGCCCCACAGTCGCGCGAGCTTGATATTCCGCCGCAGGTACTCTTCGTTGAGGTGGCCGAACCGCTCGATTTCAGCAGCCTCCTGCCTGTATGCGCGAACGATCCTTGTTCCACTCAGGTTTTCCTGGACGTGGGTCGTGAGACTGGAGAAATGTTCCTGCACCGCATCAAATCGCGCGTGGATCGCAGATCCAAGTTTCACCGTCACTATTGGCAACAGCGAAAGTGGGATGAGTGCCAGGAATGTGAGCAGCACATCGATCTTCGCCATGAAGTACAGAGCGAAGATGGTTCCGGCGACTGTATTGGTGAGATACATCACCGCCGGCCCCGCGGCCATTCGCACGGCGCCCAGATCATTGGTGAGCCGCGCCATCAGGTCGCCTGTGCGCGTCTTCCCAAAGTAGGGCGCGTCGAGCTCCTGGAGATGCTGATAGAGATCGTCGCGCAAGTCGAATTCAATGCGACGGCTTACTCCATTCAGGATTTCGCGCATACCATATCGCAACGCGCCGCCTATCAGGGCCGTGCCGACGATTGCGGCGAACACCGTATAGACCGGCTTTCCGACCCGACCCGCGCTTATCTCGTCAATTCCCCTGCGCAGTAGCCACGGAACTACACTCGTTATGGCACTTGAGAGCACAACGAACACGAGACCGGCGGTCATTTGAGACCGGTATCGTCGATAGTACGGAAAGAGGGGCTTAAGCGCGTTGAGATTTGGCACGGCGATTGCCCTTTTCGAGAGGGCTAAACACTTGTAAGAAAAGGGTTTGGAGCGTCGCACCACCCACCGAAAACCGGAGGAAGCTCAGATGTCAAAATATATTCTGCGATACAGCGTTTCGCTCGCTTTCGCAGCAATGGCTGCGACTGCATGCAGCAGCAACGACAAGACCGCAGATACGCTCGCACAGGATACGAGTCTCAATCGTGATTTGCAGCTCGCGAACAACGACAGTGCAGCACAACCTGCCCTGACCGACGTTCCAACCAACGCAGCGCCGGCACCAACCGCATCCAACCCGGCTCCTGCGCGCACAGCGACGACTCCGACCCGCACGACGCCGAGCCGTACTACGACGCCGAGCCGCACCACGACGCCGAGCCGGACGACGACCAGTCCGTCCACCGCAACTACCTCCAGCGGCAATACGGTGACACGTAATCCAGGTGCAGCGGCATCGAGAGTGGGCGTAATAGCCGCCGGCTCGACGCTCAATCTGAGCTCGAGCTCACGTATCTGCACCAACTCAAACCGTGTCGGCGATCGCTTCACGGCCACAGTCCGCGAATCCATAAGCGGCAGCAATGGCGCAGTGATCCCAGCCGGCGCGAGCGTCCAGGTCGAAGTGACACAGCTAAAGCGCAGTGAGAACGCAAACGATAACGTGGTCATGGGCTTCCGTGTTGTATCGGTTAGCTTCGGCGGAAAGACCTACCCCGTAAGTGCAACTACGAGCTACGCGCAGGTGGACAAGATCAAAAATCAGCCGTCGGGCAAGGACGCCCAGAAGGTTGCAACGGGTGCCGCAATCGGCGCCATCGCAGGGCAGATTCTCGGCAAGAACACGAAATCGACAGTCATCGGTGGTGCAGTGGGCGCAGCAGCGGGTGCAGGTGCCGCAGCGGCGACAGCCAACTATGAGGGTTGCGTCCCTGACGGTGGACGGATCACTGTCACGCTCAATTCCGGAGTTCAGGTCAACACCTGATCCGACGCTTCCAATGAAAAGCCCGGGCAAATCGCCCGGGCTTTTTAGTATCCGGCAGCTCCGCCGTGAGATCGAGGGTCGTCCATACCTTCCCATCCGCGCTTCACGCGCATGATGGCCGAGTTGATTCCAACTCCACCGGTGGTGAGCATGTTGTGACCTGTAGCGATCAGGGCCGCCACCACCTCGGGGGTTACTCCCCCAGTTTCATAGTAAGTGGAATCGGGCAGCCACTGATGGTGGATTCGCGGTGCGGCCATGGCGTCGCCGAGGCTCATTCGGTGATCGATGACGTTCAGAATTATCTGCGCGACGCTTGTAATGATTCTCGGACCTCCCCGTCCACCCACTACCAGAAAAAGCTCGCCGCGCGGATTCAGCACTATCGTTGGCGCCATCGCACTCAGTGCCCGCTTCTTTGCGCGCACGGCATTCTGTTCTCCCTGCACCAATCCAAACTGATTTGGTGAGCCGGGCTTGGCCGCGAAGTCATCCATCGTGTTGTTCATGAAGAACCCTGCACCCCGGATGTACACCCCGTTTCCGAACAGGCTGTTGAGGGTGGTCGTCACCGAAACTGCATTTCCCCATTTGTCTACAACCGAGTGAGGTGTTGTCTCCATACCCTCGCGCATCGTTGTCGCAGCGCTCGGCGCCGGGCGGGCGCGCACAGAATCGATTGTCTTCCGTAGGCCTTCTGCGTAGGTCTTGCTCGTCAGGCGCACCAGGGGAATCTGGATGAAGGCCGGGTCCGCGAGCTCGGTATTCCTGTCAATGAATGACCGCTGCAATGCTTCACGCAGGAGATGCTTGTAGCGGACCGATCCGAAAGCTGGAAGGGAATCGAAGCCTTCCAGAATGTTCAGTGTTTCGGAAACTGTGATTCCACCTGACGAGGCCGGCGGCATTGTGAGCATCGCATAGCCGCGGTAGGTCGTTCGAATGGGTTGGCGCCACTCGGGCTTGTACCCTGCGAGATCCTTCTTTGTGATGATGCCGCAGCGTCTCACGCTGGGCACGACCGTGCCCGTTCGCTGAACGTCGCAGTCACGCGACATTTCAGCGACGATCTGGTCTGCAATCGCCCCCTCGTAAAATGCGCGCGGGCCATCGCGTGCTATCAGCCTGAGCGTGGCCGCCAGCTCGGCGAGTTTCAGCACTGACCCGACAGCTGGTGCGTCGCCATTCGGATAGAACACGGCAGCCCCGGCATACGATCCTATGCGTTTCCTGTAGTCGAGAAGGAGAGCGCGATACACGCTATCCACCACTACGCCCTCTTCCGCCATTCGAATCGCCGGCGCCAGAACCTGCGCGAGCGACATTGTGCCGTAGGTGTGCTGCGCCTCCGCCAGTCCTGCGACAGCCGCTGGGACGCCCGAAGCGAGTCGCCCAACCAGACTACCGTCTGTCGCGTTCCCAGCAGCGTCTATGTACATGTTGCGCGTCGCGGCTGCAGGCGCTGTCTCCCGATAGTCGAGGGCTGCTGTGCGTCCATCAGCCATCCGGATCACCATGAAGCCGCCGCCGCCGAGATTGCCTGCTTCGGGAAACGAAACTGCAAGAGCAAAGGCGGTTGCAACTGCTGCATCGACGGCGTTGCCACCCGCGCGAAGGATCGCTGCCCCCGCTTCGCTCGCCGGCATGTTGTTGGATGCGACCATGCCGTTTGGTGCAAACGTCGCGGTCCGTCCCGCCCTGAACTTCCAGCTCACCGGAAAATCTCCGGCTACCCGCGCCGGTACTTCAGCGCCTGTTGCATTTGCCCGGTTGAGAAAAGGAATGTGGCTGCACCCAAATGCGGCCAGCACGAGGGCAGACACAACCCATTGCAGCTTTTTCACGCTAGCGGAGCGGTCCGCGCTTTCCAAACCCCATTCGGTAGCCAATCCGCGTTGTTCGCATCGTGAGCGTGTTGCTCTGATTGTTTTGCAATCCATCGCGCTCGTGCAGTGCGATTCCATAATCCTGGATTACAAAAACTTCCTGCGAAGGACTAAAGTTGAACCCGAACCCGTAACCGAACGTGAATGCGGGATCGATGTTGCCGTCGAGCGGCTCGAGGGCAAGGCCGTCAGCGTCGCGCCTGAAATCGCGGTAGTTGTTCACGCCGGCGGAAGCTTCCAGCACCTGGTGAAATCCATTACCGCCGCCGACGTGGAGGGTGACAGCAGCGTTGTAGAATTTCATGTGTGCATCGCACTGGGTGCAGCTGTTCGCACCGCCGGGCGAATTACCGTTGTACGTGAACGGCATGTTCATGTAACTGACGGCAATCCCGATCGAAGTCTGGTTCTGGATCGATTTCTCGATGGCAGCCCGGTACTGAACGGTTGTGCCCGAGAAGTCCCAGGAAGAGCGGGTACCCCCGTCGTTGATGCCGTCTGCAGAGAACGCAGCAGCTCCACCTGATATCCATATGCTTGGACTCTTGGGTCGGCGGCCATCATAGATTTGTGCATCGAGTGGAATCGATGCGAGAAAGAGAGCAATCAGGGCGATTCGTTTCACAATTGGCTCCGTTGGCTTGCGGCGATCTGAACGCGTCTCATAAGTTAGGGCAGTGACGCATCTTACAGCAACGAATCCCGAATGAGAGATCCGCGCGAGACTGAGCGCCGCAACCCGCGTACCGCGTCGATCGATCTTGCATCGCCCATCGAGATCGTCGACCTGATAAGCGCTGAAGACCGGGGAGTCGCAGACGCCGTCGCCAGTCAGCGCCTCCAAATCGCGAAGGCGGTGGAGATCGCCGAGCAAACCTTCCGCCAGGATGGCCGCCTTTTTTACGTCGGCGCAGGCACTTCCGGTCGGCTCGGTGTGCTCGACGCCAGCGAATGTCCCCCCACTTTCGGTGTGCAACCCGAAATGGTCCAGGGAATTATCGCGGGCGGCCTCGCCGCGCTCACACGGGCACAGGAAGGTGCCGAAGACATTGTGGAGAATGGAGCAAAGGCGATGGACGAAAATGGAATCGGAGTGAAGGATTTCGTGATCGGCATCGCGGCGTCCGGTACGACTCCGTACGTGCATTCCGCAATCGAGCGGGCGCGGGAGCTGGGCGCGAAAACGGCAATAGTTGCATGCTCACCACCACCACAGCGTGTCGTGGAAATGGTGGATGTCGCAATTGTCCCGGTAACGGGGCCCGAAGCAGTGACCGGGTCGACGCGGATGAAGGCCGGTACAGCAACCAAGCTCGTCCTCAACATGATTACCACAGGCGCGATGATCCGCATTGGAAAGACCTACGGAAACCTGATGGTCGATCTTCGGGCTACGAACAACAAACTCGTTGATCGCAGTGAGCGCATCGTGAGTGAAGTTTGCGGGGTTTCGCGCGAGGAAGCGCGTGCGCTGCTGGATTCGGCGAACAAGAGTGTCAAGCTCGCGATAGTAATGCAGAAGCTTGGCGTCGATCGTGAAAAAGCGGAACGCACGCTTGCGGAGAATGGCGGAATCATCCGCAGGGTCACCAACGATCCACCCCCGCCAATCACCTGATGGAGACGCGCACGCTGATCGGGTTGATGTCGGGAACGTCACTCGACGGCATAAGCGCCGCCGTCGTCCGGTTTCGCGGATACGACCCGGTTGCCTTCGAGCTGCTCGCCTTTACCTCTACGAGTTACACAAGAGAGGAACGCGAGCGACTATCCCGTGCACTAAATGGAACCACGGCGGCCGAATACTGCAGAATCAATTTTGACCTTGGCGAGTGGCTGTCGAAAGCCGCAATGCAGGCCCACGCCGAGTCGGGCGTTCCGCGCGGGGACATTGCCGCAATAGCCTCCCACGGGCAGACGATCTGGCATGAGGCCGGACATTCCACGTGGCAAACAGGCGAGACTGCAGTCATCGCCGAGCGAACGGGAATCCCGGTGATCAGCGATTTCAGGGTTCGCGATGTGGCAGCCGGAGGACATGGAGCTCCGCTCGTCCCAATAGCGGATGCGCTTTTATTTTCGTCCCAATCCGACTGGCGCGCGCTGCAAAACATCGGCGGAATTGGGAATGTTACGGTCGTCCCGCCGGGCGGTGACGTAACCGGTGTGCGAGCATTCGATACAGGACCCGGCGTTGCGGTGATCGACGGTGTAACGCGTACACTCAGGCCCGACCTTCCGTACGATGTCGATGGAATGCTTGCGAACGCAGGTAAGCCGAGTACAGACGTCGTCGCGGAACTGCTTCAGAATCCGTATTTCTCAGCACCACCACCCAAATCCACGGGCAGAGAGCTCTTCAGCGCCCAATACATTGAGTCATTCATTAAGCGCTGCCGCCATAACCCCGGTTGCCGGGACGAAGATATCATTGCAACGGCAGTTGAGCTCACCGCTGCGAGTATTGGCGACGCTTATCGCCGCTTCATGCCTGAGCCGGTGGCCGAAATCCTGATTTCCGGCGGAGGCGCAAAAAATCCCGCGCTGGTCACTGCACTGCGGCGACACCTTGAGGGAAAATCTGTTCGCCCCTTTGACGATGTTTTCTTCGACGGTGAAGCGAAGGAGGCCGTGGCCTTTGCATTGCTTGGCTATCTCCACCTGATCCGGCAGCCCGGAAACGTTCCGGGAGCAACAGGCGCGCGCGGACCACGCATACTTGGCAAATACACTCCGGCATGAGCGAGATAGCGCAACTGATGCTCCCTGCGATCCGCTGGGATCGCGACAATGGATTCTCGAATGCGAACGCAGAAATAGAAAAGGCGCTGAAGGCGGGCGTCGGGGGATTCATTTTCTTTGGCGGTCCGGCTGGAGAGGTGCGCAGTCTGGTTGCACATATAGTCCGGAAGTCTGACATCCCGCTCCTTATTGGAGCCGACCTGGAACGCGGCGCCGGGCAGCAGTTTGCAGGCGCTACGGGTCTTCCACCTCTGGCAGCCATCGGTTCACTGGACAACGAAGACGACACACGGCGCGCAGCTCGCATCACGGCGATCGAAGCGCAGCAACTCGGGATTAACTGGGTTTACGGTCCCGACTGCGATCTGGATATTGAACCGGACAACCCAATCATCGGGACTCGCTCGTTCGGGTCCGATCCCGCTAGCGTTGCAAGACACGCGGTGGCGTGGATCGACTCCTGCCAGACACAGGGCGTACTTGCATGCGCGAAGCACTTCCCGGGTCATGGTCGCACAACACGGGACTCGCATGCGGAGTTGCCGAGCGTCGATGTGAGCCGCGAACAGATGGACCGAACGGACCTGGTTCCGTTCAAGGCCGCGATCGAGGCCGGTGTTGCGTCGGTGATGTCCGCGCACGTTGCGTTTCCGGCGCTGGACCCAAGTGGCGCGCCGGGCACGCTTTCCCACGCGATGCTCACCGATCTTCTTCGCAAGGAGTTTGGTTTTCAGGGACTCGTCGTTACCGACGCTCTCATTATGGAAGGAGTTCTGGGCCAGGGCGGTGAAGCCGGAGCAGTGGTTCGTGCTATCGACGCGGGCTGTGACATCCTACTGTACCCGCAGGATATCGGTGCAGCCGAGCACGCCATAGCTGCTGCTATCGCAGATGGTAAACTCGATGTACAAAAGGTTTCACTCTCGCTCGAGCGAAGACACGAGTGGGCGAGCTGGGCCCGAAAGCCGGGACCGGATAGCTCGCTGGAAAGTGATAAACGCTGGGCGGACGGAGTCGCCGAACGCGTTGTGCATTCCATTTCGGGAACGTTTCCGGCAATCAGCCGCGTGGTGGATATTGTAGTGATCGACGACGATATCGGCGGACCCTATCCCCCACCTTCGCGCGACCCGTTTCTGGAGCAGTTGAAGGCGTCGGGTTACGACGCGCGCATCGGGGAGAATCCGGACGCGAACGAAACGCTGATTGCCCTGTACGGCGATATCCGCGCGTGGAAGGGACGACCGGGATACTCAGACAGGTCGAAGGCAGCATTGACTGCGGCAGCTGAACGCGCGAAGACGCGCGGCCACACGGTTTCCGTAATCCAGTTCAGTCATCCGCGTCTTGCCGGACAAATTCCCGTCGATGCACCAATTCTTTGCGCGTGGGGCGGTGAAGAGCCAACGCAGCGCGCAGCGGCAAGGGTGCTCGCGCGCGGTGAGGCGGTTAGCCAATCATGATTCCAACGGAGTGAGCATGACCGAAGAGAAAAGTGTGTCGCCATTCAAGGTGTTCGGCCAGCCGAAAATGTTCGCGCTCATACTGCTCGGATTTTCGTCCGGGCTTCCGCTGCTGCTCACGAGCAAGACGCTCCAGGCCTGGATGACGGTCGCCAAAGTTGACCTGACTACAATCGGGCTATTCAGTCTTGTAGCGCTTCCGTACTCTCTCAAGTTTCTGTGGGCTCCGCTTCTCGATCGATATGTGCCGCCATTTCTCGGGCGGCGACGCGGCTGGCTGCTGATAACGCAGGTGCTCCTCATAGTGGCGATTGCGGCAATGTCGACGCACAATCCGCAGGTCGGACTGCAGATGCTCGCAGTGAATGCTTTTGTCATCGCCTTCCTCAGTGCGAGCCAGGACATTGCCGTTGACGCGTACAGGACTGATGTGCTGGAGCATCGCGAAATGGGCGCAGGCGCATCGGTATGGGTGATGGGATATCGCATCGCGCTCCTGGTGACTGGCTCCGCTGCATTCCTGCTGGCTGACAGGATGCCCTGGCCAAAAGTCTACATAGCGCTCTCGGGACTGTTACTTGTGGGAGTGATTGCTTCGTTCATCGCGCCGGAGCCGTCCCTGCGCGACGAGCCGCCGCGAACCCTGGGCGAGGCAGTTCGCTTTCCCTTCCAGGAATTTTTTCAGCGCGCGGGAATGGGGCAGGGCATAGCGGTTCTCGCATTCATCGTTTTCTACAAGTTTTCTGACAGTCTTGCCGGAAGCATGACCACGCCTTTCCTGCTCCAGACCGGATTTACGCAGACCGAAATTGGTGTAGTGCTGGGTGGCATCGGAATGATCTCGACTATTGTCGGAACGTTGATTGGCGGAACCGTGGTGGCGAAAATCGGGATCAACCGCGCGCTATGGGTGTTTGCGATTTTCCAGGCGCTCAGCAACCTGACTTACTACGGACTCGCAATAGTCGGAAAGAATTCCAGCTTCATGATGCTCGCAATAGTGATCGAGAATCTTGGCCTGGGGTTCGTGACCGCAGCGCTGATTGCATTCCTCATGAGCGTGTGCAACAAGAAATATTCTGCGACACAGTTCGCGCTGCTCTCGAGCCTCATGGCTGCGAGTCGCGACATAATTGTGGCACCCGGCGGTAAAATCGCGGAGTCGTTCGGCTGGCCGATCTTCTTCATCGTGACTGTAATCGCAGGAATTCCGGCCCTGATGCTCCTGCCGATTGTCGCGCCCTGGGGGAAGGAAACTCCTACAGCCGCAGCTCCGCACTCGGGCGAGACCACGGCTCCGGCGTCTTAACCTTCGAGCATATCCCGATCGCGCCAGAAGCGCGCGGCTAAAACAGTGACATTGTCCGGCGCCCCCGTCTCGCGGGCCCGGCCGACGAGATTCGAGCAGAGCTGCGACACGTCGCTCTCGTCACTGGCCATCCGCGCTATGCGGGACGCTTCAACCTGGTTGGAAAGCCCATCGCTACAGACAACCAGCACATCCCCGGTCTTCAGCTTGTCACGGGTCAGCTCGGGGACGACTGACTCCTCCGGACCCAGCGCCTGAAGGATGATGTTCCTGTGCTCGCTCTGTGCCGCCTGCTCGGCAGTAAGCCGGCCGGCATCGATAAGCCGCTGCACCAGCGACTGGTCCTTGGTGAGCTGCCGGGCCACGCCACCGCGCACCACGTATGCGCGACTGTCGCCAACCTGGGCGAAGTAAGCCTGGTCGCCCATTACAAGTGCGACCGTTGCCGTAGTGGCCATGCCCTTGTGCTTCGGATTATCGCGCGCGAACGCGAGGATTTCGCGATTCGCAGCTTCAATCGCCATCTTGAGCGTATCGACGATGGCGACTGTCCCTCGAAGGGCTCCCGACTCATATGCCTCACGCAACTGGTCGAATATGGCGAGTGTCGCAAGCGAACTTGCGATGTTTCCAGACGCCGCACCGCCTACACCGTCGGCGACAACCAGGAGAGCAGGCCGGGCATGTATATGCGTCGATTCGCGAGCTGATGCGGTGATTGGCTGCTGTTCCGTAAGGTCTGCGAACAGGAACGAATCTTCATTCCGCTTTCGGACAAGCCCCACATCGGAAAGACCGGAAATCTCGAGATTTCCGTCCGATACTAGGAGAAATTCGGAAGTGTGCGGTTCGGGCTGCTTCATGCTTTGCATCTAATCATTCCCGAATATAGGAAGTGAGGGCAGTCCTTGCGTTGGTCCGTTTCCTGTTCGACGTTGGTGGTACCACCTATGCGTAGCCATTCCTCCATGAAATTACTTACGAATAATTCTGCGACAGGATTCGCGGCCGCCGTCCTTGTTTCGGCCTGCTCACCGGGCAGAAGTGTAACCCCTGTGCCTGTACCAGTACCGACGCGGACGCCTGTGACAGTTGCGAGGGCACCTGTGCCGACGCCAAATCCAAAGCTTCCGCCGATTCCGGAAGCGCGGGGACCGCTGATCATAAAGGTTCAGTACCCCGGAGCGGGCGATCTGGTTAATGCAAAAGACTCCAATTTCATTCACGGACAGGTGGGCAACGGAGATGCCGCGCTCAGCATCAATGGTGTGCTCTCGCCTGTTTGGCCCAACGGTGCCTTCATGGGATGGTTGCCGGTGCCGGTTCCGACCCCGTCCACTGATTCGCTGGGCCGACAGGTAATGCTCGGTGTTTACGAGCTTGTGGCTGTCGTTGGGGGTGACACAGCGCGGCTGAGGCATACTGTCCGCCTCCCGCTGCCTGCGTCTACTCCGCCGATCATTGTCGAGCCACGAGAGCCGACGCCAGTAGCTCAGCCCACCTACGCAGCTGTCGGTGCAACAAAAGCCCCGACGCCCCTCAAGGGGACTCAGTCGGCGAAATGTTTTGGTGCGATCCCGGTCTGCTCACTCGCTCCTCCGGTGCTCAGTGACACGGATCGTGTTGTAATAGGTCGCCCATCTCCAGCGGGCACGTATAAATGGTTTCTGTTGTCCGGTACGTCGGTCCAGGTGATCGCCACCCAGGGCGACTTTGCACAGGTTCAGCTCGACAACGGCCAGGTCACATGGATCGCGAAGAGCGACTTGAATCTCGCGGCTGCTGCCTCGACACCGACACCGTTGAGCGTTGGTCCCGCGCGAATTGATGCTGCGGGTGGCTGGGTAGATATTTCATTCCCTTCGTCAGCACCTCCGGCGTTTCTGGTCGAAGAAACGGGCAGGGGAATTAATCTCACTCTCTATTCCGCGACTCCTGCGCCAAACAGTCCATCCACAGTTTTATCGAAGGACTCATTTGTCAGCTCCGTGCAGAGCCGCGGAAATGCAGGCCGTGTCGTCTTTTCTGTAGACCTCACATCGGCACCATTCGGATATCTCAGTCTTTACCAGAATGGAGTGTTCACCCTCAGACTCCGGCGGCCGCCGTCAGTTGATGCGGCGTCACCGCTTAGGGGCCTGACGATCGCGGTAGATCCAGGGCACCCACCCATCGGAGCCACTGGTCCCACGGGATTATGGGAGCCGCAGGCAACGCTTCCGGTTGGTTTCAAGCTTCGCGACTTGCTTGTCGAGCGCGGTGCGAATGTAATAATGACAAGAACAGCTCACGAAGATGTTGACCTCGCAGTTCGACCGACGGTTGCGCGCAAGAACAACGCACACGCGTTCGTGTCCATTCACCTGAATGCGCTTCCGGACGGGGTGAACCCTTACGCCGCCCAGGGAACCAACACCTACTGGTTCTACCCGCATTCCACCCTGCTTGCCCAGAGCGTCCAGCGCACCCTTGTTAGCGAGATGGGACTCGCGGACAAGGGAATTCACTACGGAAATTTCGCTGTGATTCGCGGAACATGGATGCCATCTGTTCTGGCGGAGGGAGCATTCATCATGATGCCGGACCAGGAAGCCGCAATGCGGACTGCCGAGTATCAGGAGCAGTACGCGCGCGGGATCGTACGCGGGTTGGAAGATTATTTCAGGACCTTCGCCCGCCAGAAGTGAGATGGAAGCTGCTGATCGCAGCGCTCACTGTGAGCGCTTCCACTGCCGGCGCGCAGATATCTCCTGATGCGCGCTGGCTGACCCTTCGC
>JACDDZ010000311.1 GCA_013816695.1 Gemmatimonadaceae bacterium | reverse complement strand
GATGCGAGGCTCTACACCGACCGCGCTTCCGTTGTGGAACGCCAGTATTCGGAGTACAAGGCCGGCGACAGCCTGTACGTGAATGGCAAGCTCACGCTCGGCGAAAATCTCGCTGACGTTGTTGGAGTGTCCGTGGCGCTCGAGGCAATGGAGCGCACGCTGAAAGGAAAGCCGCGCAGGATCGTGAATGGATTCACGCCGGAGCAGCGGTTCTTCCTGGCCTATGCACAGGCCCGGCGCAGCAACATCCGCCCTGAGCAGTTGAAGTTGATGATCCGCACAGATCCGCATTCACCCGGCCAGTTCCGGATCAATGGCCCACTCTCCAACATGCCCGAGTTCGCCAGGGCGTTCGGGTGCAAGCCGGGCGATGTGATGGTTCGGCCTGACTCGGTTCGCGCGAGAATCTGGTAATGACAGACAGGCGCGAGTTCCTCGCACGGTTCGCCGCTGCAGGACTTGCGTTTGCTCCAGGGTTTAATGCGTCGGCAATTTCAACTGCGATAAGAGCGAGCCGGGATTACGCGGGGGCGGCGCCCGGCTCGCTTGCTGACGACGAGTCGTATTGGGCCCAGATCCAGCGTGCATTCGATACTGACCGCACGATGATAAACCTCAATAACGGCGGAATTTCACCTACGCCCACACACGTGCTCGAAGCGATGATTCGCGATCTTCGCTTTACCAACGAGCTGCCGGTCGAGCACATGTGGCGTGTCCTGGAACCACGTATTGAAAGCGTGAGACGGGATCTCGCTCATGACTTCGGGTGCGATTCCGAGGAAATGGCGATCACACGCAACGCGTCGGAAGCCAACGAGATCGCGATTCTCGGCATGGACCTGCAGCGCGGTGACGAAGTGCTCGTTACAAACCAGAATTATGGACGTATGCTCAACGCGTGGAATCAACGCGTGCAGCGCGAAGGAATAGTCCTCAAGCAGGTTTCCTTTGAGGTTCCGCCCCGCTCGCAAGCCTACCTGGTCCAGAGAATTCGGGAAGGAATCACACCAAAGACCAAGGTCATCGAGATTCCGCACATAACCAATCTCACGGGGCAGATCATGCCCATTCGAGAGATTGTGGCGATGGCGCGTCCACTTGGAATTGAAGTGATTGTTGATGGAGCGCACGCATACGCGCATTTCCCATTCAAGCGGGACGAGCTGGACGCAGACTACTATGGTACCAGCCTGCACAAATGGTTACTTGCTCCAATCGGTACGGGGTTTCTGTACGTACGGAAGGGAAAGATTCCAAAACTATGGCCATTGATGGCCGGCAACCCCGGGCAGGAAGCAGATATCCGGAAGTACGAGGAAATCGGAACGCACCCCGCGGCCAACCACAACGCCATATCTGCCGCGCTGGCATTTCACCGCGCAATTGGCTCGGAACGAAAAGTTGCGAGGCTGAGATTCCTTCGCGATCGCTGGGCCAGGCGTCTTGCTGCGGAGAATCCGCGCTTCAAGATTCTGACCCCTCTCGATTCTCCTTTCGCTGGAGCCATTGCACTGGTGCACGTGGAAGGAATGAAGCCGGGCGAGCTCGGATCATGGCTGATGTCGAAGTACAGAATCGTGACAACACCGATCGAGCACCCGGAGTTCAATGGGTTGCGAATCACACCGAATGTATACACCACAATCGACGAAATCGATGTCTTCGCCGACGCGATGACCAGAGCAATCCGAAACGGTATTTCCTGAAGCAACACTACAACTGAGATCAACCAATGAAACGTCGTGACTTCTTCGCTCGTGCCGCATACACAGCGGTGGGTTTTGGAATTCTTCGAAATGTGGAGGCTTGCCAGACGCTCGGCCCAACGGTCATGCCGGGATCCTTCGCACAGCTGCGCGATCAGTATTTCATCTTCCACCTGCTGCGGAACCCGGTCACGTCGACATATCTCGGCGGCGATGCGTACCACCCGGATCTAAAGACCAACAACACCCGTCTTCGCGATTTCTCGGCAGCCTCGATTGCGGGAGAGGTCGCATTCTACCGGTCGATGCGCGTGACGCTGGGTCGTATCAAGCCAGCTACACTCTCGGCACAGGAGAGAGTCGACTACAAGGTGATGACCGCTCAGCTGGACTTTCTGGTGCACCAGCTTGCTGACCTGCGGTATCATGAGAGATCGATCGACACCTATGTCGCCGAGCCTTTCCGCGGGGTCGACTGGCAGATGCAGCAGATGACGGACATTCCAGGAGGAATGCTCGGTACTGCTGAAGAGTGGAACGAGGTAGTTCTCCGAACTCTTGCAATTCCCCTGTATCTCGATCATGCGCGCGCGAATCTCCTTGCCGGCAAGCGATCCGGTAACCTTCCCGATAAGCGGATGGTGCAGCGGGATGGAATCGCCGGAAGCCGGTCAAACGCCGAGTATTTCCGCACCACTCTCGCAAAAACGGCTGCCGGCTTCATCGGTACGCGCGGGTTTGGGACAAACACAGTCCGCACCATAGTCGCCGCTGGAAACAGCGCCGCAGGCGCGTGGGATTCATTCGCCGATTTTCTCGGCCGGACCTTCGACGTAAACGAAACGGCAGATCGTTTTTCATCGGGCGAAAAAGAGTATGAGTGGCGGGTGAATCATGTCTTTGGGGACACACGCTCGGCAGCGCAGCTGTTTGAGTACGGTAAGGCGCAGGTTGCGCTCTATACCGGAAGGATGGCTGAAGTGGCGAGCAAGTTCGCGGCTGAAGCAAAGATGAACCTTCCTTTCAACACAGCTGCACAACAGTACGCGGGCATCCAGGCGGTCATGGCTTTTCTGTCGAAGGATTCCCCCA
>JACDDZ010000022.1 GCA_013816695.1 Gemmatimonadaceae bacterium | reverse complement strand
CTGTTGCTCCCAGCTCGGCAATTTTCCCATCGCGAAGCAGAATCGATCCGTTTCGAATGGAGGGTCCGGCAGCAGTCAGCAGCGTAACGTTTCGAATTACCGTTGCGCGTGATGCCCACGGAGTGTAAGTGCTGGGAAAGGGATCGGCATTGGGCGAAGAGATTCCGCCACGTGGCATTGACGGTGGAGTAGTGTCTCGCGAAGCAGATGTTCCAGGCGTTGGTGAAGTCGTTGTCGCAGGCTTCACCGAAGCGCAGGCAGCTGCAGTCGTGAGCGCAAGAACTGATAGTGCACGCATCAGGATCAAATCCTCCTAGGGTTTCCGGCAATTATAGGCGCAGGCATCGAGCTTTGTGAGGGGTGATTCACGCAGAAGTTGATTGCTGCCAATCGCGAAGGTTGTCCGGCCTGTCTGTGCAGATTCCATCGACGCCGAGCGACGTCAGCCGTTCCCACTGGTCGGGTCGGTTTGCGGTCCAGACAATCAGCCGTCCGCCCGACTCGTGAATGCTGTCCACAAGGTCCTTGTCAACGAAGTCAACCTGAGGCCAGTAGTCGGTCGCACTGGCGGCGCGAATGATCGAGACAGGATCAATCGGTCTGCCAACAGTCAAAACGCCAGTTTGCCCTCCCGGCACAAAATCGCGGATCGTTTTGACGATACGATGATCGAATGAGTGGACTGCGAGTTCACATTCGGACTCTCGAATAATCCGAGCAACTTCCAGCTCGATGCCGGCGGCTTTTACTTCTATATATACTTTCAGGCGGCCGGCGAACTGGTTGAGGACGTCGGTAAGCTTTGGCAGGTCGAAGCCTTGTGCATTGGCTGCGGACCGGGCCTGCTCGTAGGTCGCCGCCTTGAGGGGCAGTGGCACGTTGCCCGACAGAATGTCGAAATCGTGGTGTACGACCACGACTCCCTCACTTGTTGCATGCACGTCGAGCTCGATTGCGGATGCGCCAACCGAGGCCGCGCGTTCGAAGGCATCGACAGTGTTTTCGCGGGCGACTTCGTGGAGGCCTCTGTGGGCGATTATTTCAGGCCTGGGTGCTCGCATGATTTAATGGGTAGAGAACGGAGTTAAGGGCGTATATTCGCTGCTCGGAATCCGGCGTCAAGCCTTAACGTACGGCGTTTATTTGCGTCTACCTTACAGAATGTGATGAACTCTTTCGCCAATCTCTCCGCACTTGATGACTCGGAGCTCGTAAATGAGTGGCTGAGCGGCAATGAGCGGGCGGCAACTGAGATTGTTGGACGGCACGCCGACCCATTGGCCCGCTTTGCGGCGAGTCTGGGGGAACGGGAGCAGATTGAGGAAGTTGTTCAGGATACGTTCGTAAAAGCTTTTGGCGCGATCGAGACCTTCAGGGGCGATAGCAGCCTCAGGACCTGGCTCTTCACAATCGAGCGAAGGCTGATCCTGGACCGCAGAAGGGCTGAAGCCCGGGAGCCGGAGATGGAAATGGTTCGCACTGGAACCTATTCGCCGCCGGGCGATCCATTGGAGGAAATGCTTGCAAATGAGATGTCTGAAAGGGTACGGCTGTCGATGACAAAGCTGTCGCCGACTCAGCGCGACGTATTTCGGCTGCGGGCAGAGCAGGGAATGTCGTACAAGGAAATCGCAGATGTGCTGGAGACCACTGAGGGATCGGCACGCGTGCACTATCACAATGCAGTTCGCATGGTGAAGGAGTTTTTAAATGACTGAATGCTTCAATTCTGAATTCAAGGAACAGCTTCCGGAACTGGCGGCCGGGACGGTCGAATATCCGATACCCGTCGAGCACCATGTCGCATCGTGCAGCCACTGCACGGCGGAACTCGAGATTCTCCGAGTGGTGAGGCAGGCGGCTATTCCTGTTCCATCCATACATGTATCGAAAATTGTCAGGGCGCTTCCTCCCGCACCGATTCCCGTGCGCGAGGAGAAGCCGTGGTACCGGCGCGCCTCTTTGCAGATGGCTGCAGCGTTTCTCCTCGTTGCCGGTGGTTTGTACTCGGTTCGTCAGGCGGGCGACCGGATGGTCGCATCGTCCAGCGACGTTTCAGTTGCCGCGGCACCGGCAGCTCAGGTAGCTCAGGTTCAGTCATCTCCAGACCAGGCCCCGCCGCCAGCTGGCAGCACCGCCGCCGATTCGCGGGCAGTGGTCGCTCAGGGTGCACCCAGATCTGATATTGCACTGGTGACCGGGCTGGATGAATTCACCACCCAGGAATTGTCGATACTGCTTCAGGATGTGGACGCACTGGCCGCAGTTCCCGTCTCCGAACCGGATGAATTCTCGCCGGTGAATTCAAACGACGTTCAGGGAGAAGGCTGATATGCGAATTCTTTCTCTCTCCGCTTTGTTGCTGGCCAGTTCAATCGCCAACGCGCAGCCGGGCACGGGCGTCACGCAGCCGGAACGTGCACAGGTCGAGAAACAGCTGCGCGCCCGAATGGGAGAAGTTGTCAAGCAGCGTCTTGGCTTGAACCCACAGCAAATGCAGCAGCTTAAGGCGGCCAATCGCCGGTTCGACAGCGACAGGCTGGTGTTGCTCAGCCAGGAGCGGCGGGTGCGCATGGAAATCCGGCAACAGATTGAAGCTGGAGACAAGGCGTCGCAGGACCGTATTTCAGCTCTCATGGACTCCACTCTCCTGCTCGAGCGGCGCCGATTGGATCTCATGGAATCAGAGCAGAACGAGCTGAAGAAATTCCTGACGCCGATTCAGCGGGCGCAGTATTTCGGTCTACAGACCCAGATTCGGAGCAGGATGGAACAGATGCGCCGCAACCGCGCCCCTGGTGCGCGCCGGCGACCGCCGCAGTAAGCCTTCACTGCGGGCTGCCAAAATAATTAGATTGTGCTGGGCGCCCGGGTGGTGGAATTGGTAGACGCAGAGGACTCAAAATCCTCCGCTCCAAAAGAGCTTGCGGGTTCGAGTCCCGCCCCGGGCACTGAAAGCTCCGTCAATGACGGAGCTTTTTTTGTTTCTTCGCCGGTTCCGCGAAGGTGTATGGCCTCGCAAAACAATACCCGCAAGCCTAACTTTCGTCTTCCAACCTCCAAACACAAGAATGGCGACGTATAAGCTCGCGAAAGTCCCGTCCAACGGGGAAAAAATCACGTTTGAGGACGGCGCACTAAGCGTCCCCTCCCGCCCGATCATCCCGTTCGTCGAGGGCGACGGAACCGGACCCGACATCTGGCGCGCATCAGTCAGGGTTTTCGATGCGGCTGTAGTAAAGGCTTACTCGGGCGAGCGACAGATTGCCTGGATGGAGGTCTTTGCCGGGGAAAAGTCATTCAAGAGCTACAACGACTGGCTCCCACAGGAAAGTGTCGACGCGATGCAGGAGTTCCGGGTTTCCATCAAGGGTCCACTCACGACTCCTGTGGGCGGCGGAATCCGCTCGCTGAACGTTACGCTTCGCCAGGTTCTCGACCTGTACGCATGCATTCGCCCGGTGCGCTATTTCGAGGGAGTTGGCGCGCCGGTGAAAGAACCGGAGAAGGTGGATGTTGTCATCTTCCGCGAAAATACCGAGGACGTCTACGCCGGTATCGAGTGGAAGGCGGGCAGCGCTGAGGCGAACAAGCTCCGCGCATTCATTAAGGACGAACTCGGGAAGGACATGCGCGAGAACTCCGCAATTGGCATCAAGCCAATGTCCGAGTTCGGCTCCAAGCGCCTGGTGGAGATGGCGATCGGCTATGCAATCGAGAAGTGCCGTGAGTCAGTGACGCTGGTGCACAAGGGCAACATCATGAAGTTCACTGAAGGAGCGTTCCGCGACTGGGGCTATGAGGTCGCGCGCGAAAAGTTCTCCGACACCACTTGCACAGAAGAAGACAGGTCAAAGGGCGGCGGCGGTGCCAAAGCCGATTGCGTAATTATGCGCGACAGGATTGCGGACTCGATGTTCCAGCAGATGCTGCTCCGTCCCTCTGAATATTCTGTCATTGCCACGCCTAACCTGAACGGGGACTATCTGTCGGACGCGGCAGCGGCTCAGGTTGGCGGGCTGGGAATCGCGCCGGGCGGAAACGTCGGCGATGGACTCGCTGTCTTCGAGGCTACGCATGGCACGGCTCCGAAGTACGCCGGTCTCGACAAGATCAATCCCGGCAGCGTGATCCTTTCAGGCGTGATGATGCTCGATTACATGGGCTGGAATGAAGCAGCAAAGCTCATCGTCAGCGGAATGGAAAACGCAATCAAGGCGAAGAAGGTCACATACGACCTCGCCCGCCAGATGCCGGGTTCGACCGAGATCTCGACTTCGGCATTCGGAGACGCCGTGATCCGCGGAATGAAGTAGTGAGTATCACGAAGGGGATATAATGGCTCCGCGTTTTTCGGCTTCACCTCCGGACTTCAACAAGGGCGCCGCGCCTTTTATCGTGATCGCCCTGCACGAGGGGTCGGTTCTCGATAAACCGCTCAAGGAGTTGGACGATCAGTTCGGTGGATCGCTGCAGCGGGCGCTAGATTGGCGGGAGTTCAGGGCCGCGCGCGATGAACAGCTGTACCTCACCGCGTCGAGCGGCACGCGGGTGCTGCTCGTAGGGACCGGCGCTCAGCCAGATCGCGCGGTCGCACTGCGCCGCGCCGCTGCCATCGGCACACGCCAGGCGCAGAAGCTCGGAGCAACATCCCTCGCTTTCTACGGCGGAGATATTTCTGCGCGTGAAATCGAGGCCGTGGTTGTAGGCATTGCTTCCGCTGCGTGGAGTTATACGGACCTCAAACTTCCAACGCCCGAGAAGGAGAAGCGCGCCGATCTCGAGCACGCAATCATTCTGGCGAGCGACACAGCAGCGGAATCCTCGGTTCGCACTGGCGAAGTCATAGGCGCAGGACACTCACTCGCGCGTCTGCTCGCCATGATGCCGGGCAACCTCTGCACGCCGGACTATCTCGCCTCGGTAGCCTCGGAAATCGCTACTCGTTTCAATATGGTTCTCACGGTTCTTGGCCGCCAAGAGATGGAAGTGCAGGGCATGGGTTCATTCCTCGCCGTAGCGCAGGGGACACCACAGGACCCAAAGCTTGTTGCGATGGAGTACAAGGGCGGTGAGGATGGGGCCGCTCCGGTTGTCCTGATAGGCAAGGGACTTTGCTTTGACAGCGGTGGAATTTCAATCAAGCCGGCGCAGAGCATGGAGGACATGAAGTTTGACATGTGCGGAGCCGCAGGCGTAATCGGGGCAATGGAGGTCATCGCCCAGCTGCAGCTCAAGATCAATGTTGTGGGAATTTTTGGCGCCACCACGAACATGCCATCCGGCACGGCAATGAACCCTGGTGACGTTGTCGTCAGTCACTTTGGGAAGTCCATCGAGATCATCAACACCGACGCCGAAGGACGACTCGTTCTTGCTGATCTTCTGTCGTTTGCGCGCCGCTTCAATCCTGCAGTTGTCATTGACGCGGCAACGCTTACTGGCGCGTGTGTTGTGGCACTCGGCCACACAGCTACCGGCGTGTTCGGCACCGACGAGGCTCTCATAAACGAAGTGTTGGCCGCTGGTAAGCGCGCTGGAGAGCCCGGATGGTCGCTTCCACTCTGGGACGAATATCGCGACCTGATCAAGTCCGACGTTGCAGACATGAAGAACTCCGGTGGTCGTGCCGCTGGCTCGATCTCGGCGGCAATGTTCCTCAAGGAGTTCGTTGAAGGGTTTCCCTGGGTTCACCTGGACATCGCTGGAACTGCCTACTCCGAGAAGGATCTTGTCGCAATTCCGAAGGGCCCCACTGGAGTGCCAGTTGGGACCTTTGTGGAGTTTGTTCGCGGACGCGTGGCGTGATTCGACATTTCCCCAACCGCCTTGTAGCCAGCCTCGGCATTGCAGTCGGGGCAGTTTTTTTCACGGGCGAAATTCTCTCGGGACAGATTCTGGGCGCTCCCGCGAGCGAAGTTCCCTTGCCGGTGAAAACACCCAAGGACACAGCGGCTGTAAAGAAGGACACGATCAAAGCGCCGATTGCGATCATGTCGGCAGTGCACCTTCCCGAGATCGGTCCGGAATACCGATGGAAGGGGCAGGAGATTTTCGCGACTGGCGCGGTAACACTCTCTGATCTACTGGCCAGAATTCCCGGCATCTCTATTCTGCGCAGTGGCGGAATGCTTTCACCACAGATCGCCCGCGACATGGGCGGTCTCGGGCGCGTGAAGATCTATCTGGATGGAGTGGAGATCGACAACCTCGATGGCCGGAACGAGGCGATCGACCTCGCGTGGATTCCATTGTGGAGCCTCGAGGAAGTGAGCATTGACCGATCAGCCGGCGAGATTCGCGTGAATCTTCGGTCACTCACGGTCACCAGCACTACACCATACACGCGCACCGACGTGTACACGGGGGATGAAGACACGAACATCTATCGTGGCTTCTATGGAAAGCGATTTGATGCGGGTCACCTCGTGCAGCTTGGGGCGGAGCAGTCTAGCACTTCCAGTGTCCGTGGCGGAGCAGGCGACAAGCTTTCAGTAATGAGCCGCCTTGGGACTTCGAATCGGCGGTGGAGTCTCGACGCATATGCAAACCGCACTCACGGGAGACGCGACCTGCAGAAGTCGCCGCTCGACAGCACTCCGATTCCCGAGTACGACGCCACTACCACCTACGCTTACCTGCGCTTCGTGGCCGGAAATGCGACAAGGGGTCCGTGGGCTGCGGCCATCGTTTCACATCTTGGTTTTCACGAATCCAGCCCGCGTACTGATTCGACGCGCGCCAAGGCGAGCCGAGTTCCTCGCGATACAGCCGATACAGTAAGGTCCGAACGTCAGCTCCTGCTGCGCACGGGATTTACTCAGGCGAGGTGGCGCGCGACCGTTGAGGATCGCGTGAGAAACATTGACGCGAAGACCTACCACGACGTGATCGGCGCGGCACAGGTATTTCTCAGCTCGCTTACCGCCGGGGCCAGGCTTAAAAAATCGGGTTTTGGTTCTTCCCGCGCGGAAGCGTGGGCGCGTTTTCAGCCGCTCGCAATTCTCGCGTTCAACGCATCGGGAGCCCGAAACACAGGTCCAAGCACTGGCTCGCCCTCGTATTCGGCGAGCACGCCTGACGTGAACTTTCTGCAAGCTGAAGCCGGCATTCGCCTATTCGGCCCCTGGCTGTCTGCTGGCATCATGACCCAGGACACGCTCGTGGCCGGGGCGCCAAGCGTCTTTCGCCAGGGTTTTGTGGGAAACACGTCGGGCAAGGGAACGGCCACCTTCGCTACTCTGCGAGGGACATTCCTGCGTGACTTCTCGTTCGATGCGTACGCTGTGAGATGGGACAAGGATGTATTCTATCGCCCGCGAACGCAGGCTCGCACCGAGTTCCGGTTTCAGACCAAATGGCTCTCTCGCTTTCCGAAAGGCGAGTTCGAGTTCAATTCCGCGGTCACGCATAACTACAGCTCACGTACCTTTTTCAGGCGCGAAACGACTTCATCCAGTGTTGACGCGGACCAGCACATTGATCTGCTCGTGGAGATCCGGATATTGAGAGGCGTTGCCACCTATCAGCTCCGTAACGTCACAGGGTATGCTTACCAGAATCTGCCGGGCTATTTCGCCCAGCGGGCGCTCAACTTGTATGGTATTCGCTGGGAGTTCTGGAATTGATAAACAGCATGACAGGATTTGGGGCAGCCGAAGGGGCTTCGGGAAATACGCGCATAGCCGTTGAAGTGCGAAGTGTAAATCATCGCTTCTTCAATCCCTCGCTCAAGCTTCCAACAGCCCTGTCATACCTCGAGGGCGAGCTGCGCGAAATCCTGAGGACAAGGGTTGGGCGTGGCCACGTGTCGCTTACGGTGCGAACCGAAACCGACTCGACGGCCTCATCGGGAATCAATGAAGAGCGCTTCGAATCGGCGCTGTCGGCACTTCGCGCACTTCAGGTCAAGCACGGAATTCCCGACAACCCTGACCTCGCGACAATCCTCCGAATTCCCGGTGTACTCGGCAGCTCAAGCGAAGCGACTGAACTCGATCCCGGTGAGGTGAAGGCAATTGTGCTTACCGCAGTTGAAGCGCTCGAACGAATGCGTGTCACAGAGGGCACAAAGCTGACCGCTTTCCTGCGTGACCATCTGGACGTGATCGAGCGCGCGCTCGGTCGCGTTGCCGCACGCGCGCCAATGCGACTCGACGAGCAGCGTACGCGGCTCCAGCGGTCCGTACAGGAAATACTGGGACAGGTGTCGGCGGATGAGACCCGCATCGCGCAGGAGATTGCCATTCTCGCAGACAAGCTGGACATAACCGAGGAGCTCAATCGCTTCGACGCGCACATCGATGCCTCGCGCAAGACGCTCTCGTCGCCAGATGCAGAGGGCGTGGGAAAGCGACTCGGTTTCATACTCCAGGAAATGCTTCGCGAGACCAACACGATCGGCAGCAAGGCCAACGACGCAACGATTCTTGCTGAGATCGTCTCGATCAAGGAAGAACTGGAGCGGCTTCGCGAACAGGTTGAAAACGTAGCATGAAGCCATTTCCGGTAATTCTCTCGTCGCCGAGCGGGGCGGGGAAAACGAGCCTGGCAAAACGGCTGCTGCAGCTGCGCCCGGATACCGGATATTCTGTTTCATGCACGACACGTTCGCCGCGTGAGGGAGAAGAGGAAGGTCGCGACTACTACTTCATGTCGGTCGAGCAGTTCCAGGCCGCGCGTTCCAAGGGCGCGTTCGCGGAATCGGCCAGTGTACACGGCAACTTGTATGGCACGCTCCGGAGCGAGGTGGAACGGGTTCTGGACTCCGGTCAGCACGTTGTAATGGACATCGACGTGCAGGGCGCGAAGCAGCTCGCCTCCGCTTTTCCCCAATCAGTGCTTATCTTTATCCTACCGCCTTCGGCTGAGCTATTGTTGGGCCGCCTGAAGGGCCGGGGCAGCGAAGACGACGCGAGGCTGAAAAGGCGGCTGGAGTCGGCCATCACCGAGCTTGGAGTTGTTAGTGACTACCATTACGTAGTCGTCAACGACGATCTGGACAGGGCAACGGCTACACTTTCGTCAATTCTCGACGGCGAAGCTGCAAGAACACAACGGCTGGACGGCCTCGCTAGTATGGTCGCTGAGATCTCGCAAGGGATTTCTGAAGAGCTTGTACTCATTTCAAAAAGGACAGCGTAATGCAGGTTTTCATTCCGAACGAAGTTGCTGAACACGCCACGAACAAATATCTCGGCGTTCTTGTCGCCGCGAAGTTTGCCCGCGTGCTCAATGAGTTTCCCCGTGATCGCTCCGCGCCGGGTGAGAAGAAGCTCACAACGCGCGCGCTCGAAGAGCTCACTCAGGGCGACATCGAATACCGCGTAGTTCCGCGCCGCCGCTCGGAGTAACAGTTCCTCAGCCGTATTCCGGCGCCAGAGTCCTCCTCGGTGTAACCGGGGGCATCGCCAGCTACAAGACCGTGTGGCTGGCGCGTTTGCTTACACAGGCCGGTGCCGAGGTAGATGTAGTCATGACAAGGTCGGCGCAGGAATTCGTCGGCGCCGTTACTTTCGAGGCCGTAACCGGCCGACCTGTCCACAAGGAAATTTTCGGGCCTGCGCTGGCGCTGGATCATATCCGCCTCGCGCGTGAATCAAACGCAATCTGCATTGCCCCGGTAACCGCCGAGTTTCTCGCCCGCGCCGCTCACGGAAACGCGGACGATCTTCTCACTGCCGTTCTGCTCGCGACCAAATCGCCCGTACTCCTGGTGCCTGCAATGAACGATGCAATGTGGACGCACCCGCAGACGCAGGCCAATCTCGCTCGCGTAAAGGAAATCGGGTATCAGGTTCTCGAGCCGGCGGAAGGCGCTCTGGCCGTAGGCGAGGGAAGCGGGCCGGGTCGCATGCAGGAACCCGAAATGATTTTTGATCATATCGGGAGGCTGCTTCGGCGAGGCGGCTCCCTGAGTGGAAAACGAATTCTCGTAACCGCCGGCGCAACGCGTGAAGCTGTCGATCCGGTGCGATTCGTGTCGAATCACAGTTCCGGAAAAATGGGAGTTGCAATCGCAAAGGCAGCCTGGCTTCGTGGAGCCAATGTCACAATTGTCTGTGGACACGTGGATGTAGCTGTTCCGTCCCAGGTGAATGCGGTGTTTGTGGAGAGCACCCAGGACATGCTCGAGGCAGTTGCGAAAGAGCTCCGGGACGCGGACGTACTCATTATGGCAGCTGCACCAGCCGATTTCCGGCCCGCCGCGACTGCCGAGCGAAAGATCAAGAAGGCCGGTGCAGCCCCCACCCTCGCTCTTGAGATGACGCCTGACATTCTCTCGGCAACCAGGACCGCACGAAAGCCGGGTGCTGTGATAGTCGGTTTCGCTCTGGAGACCGATGCGGCAATCGAAAACGGGAAGGCAAAGCTGGAGTCCAAGGATCTGGACCTTATCGTTGTGAACAATGCGCTCGAGGAAGGCGCCGGGTTCGGGGTGGACACCAATAGAGTCACGATACTCAGCCGCGGTGGGAAGAGCGACGATCTTCCGATCATGAGTAAGGGCGATGTCGCGGAACGCTTGCTCGATCGCGTCCAGGAGATTCTGGGTGGACGCTAGGGATCAGCTCAGGAAATACCTGGAGCAAAGGCTCGAGGCAGGGGAAAAAGAGCTTCTCCTGGACTCACTGCCAGCTGCGGAGGCACTGAAAAACCTTTCGACTGGCCGGCGGCCGAAAAAAAACGTCGCTCCAGGTGAGCCGGCGAAATCGTTGCGTGAGACTGCGCCCGAATCCGCAGATTGGAGAGAAACCCTGAAGCCACCCACGGTCAACAAGCGCTATGAATTTCCGCGTCCGGTGGATGTTGCGGAGGCCTCGGCACCGCAGCCCATCGGGACAGGTTTTGAGCAGGGACTTGTAGCGGGCACCAGGCGCACGGAACTCTTCGACGAGTCAGTGGGAAAGCTCCAGACTCTCGAAGCTGTCGCTGAAAAAGTGGCAGGCTGCACCCGCTGCCCACTTTACGCTACGGCCACCAACCCTGTCCCAGGCGAAGGAAATTCCGGAGCGAGGCTTGTCGTCGTCGGAGAAGCCCCGGGTGAACGCGAAGACTCGCTTGGGCGACCCTTCGTCGGTCAATCGGGAGAGCTGCTCACTAAGATCCTGGCAGCTATCGACTTAAAACGCGAGGACGTGTTCATCTGTAACGTCCTCAAACATCGGCCGCCGGGAAATCGCAATCCGCGGCCGGAAGAGGTTGAGGCCTGCAGTCCGTACTTAATCAAACAGTTAGAGCTGATTCAGCCAAAAGTGATAGTTGCTTTTGGGACCTTTGCTGCGCAAACTCTTTTAGAGACCAAAACACCGATTGGAAAGCTTCGAGGACTGGTTCACCGTTACCATGGGATACCCCTGGTTGTGACTTACCACCCTGCTGCGCTCCTCCGTAATCCGGCATGGAAACGACCAACGTGGGACGATGTCAAGCTCGCCCGTAGAATACTCGATAGCCCCACAAGGGCGTGATCCTTACAGCGATCGAAAGCCGCCCTACTCCGAAGATGCGGAGCAGGCGGTTCTTTCCGCTGTACTCATCGATACGGACGCCTTTGAGCGCGCCTCCGAATTCATCGATGATACGATGTTTTACCGCGAGGGGCATCGCCGCATATGGCGCGCGATGGCTACGATCAAGGATCGTGGCAGTGTCGTTGACCCGCTAACACTCTCGGATGAGCTCAGCACAAAGGGCGAGCTTGAAGCCAGCGGCGGCAAGGACTACATAGGATTTCTGATGGATGCGGTACCCACGGCGGCCAATGTGGGTTTCCACTCGCGGATCATTCACGAGAAGGCGATGCGCCGCCGGCTCATCGAAGTCTCCACCCAGATTGTCAGCGACGCGTACGAATCGGCTACACCTGCCAGCGATCTGCTCGACATCGCCGAGAACCGGATATTCGAGGTCAACAAGACTCGTGCGGGCACCGGCTTTGTCCGGATCAAGGAGCTCCTCTGGAACACGATGGAGCGAATCGACGCACGAAATGCTGCCGGCGAATCGATTACGGGCGTGTCGAGTGGATTCAAGGATCTGGACGAGCTAACCACAGGTTTCCAGAAATCAGATCTTGTAATCATTGCCGCTCGTCCCTCTATGGGAAAAACCGCATTCGTACTCAACATCGCTCAGAACGCCGCGCTCGATCACAATACGCCCGTTGCATTCTTCTCACTTGAAATGAGCAAGGATCAGCTCGTGCAGCGGCTTCTCACTTCTGAGGCGCGCGTTGATGCGCAGCGTCTTCGCAAGGGACGTTTGCAGGATGAGGACTTTGTTCGGCTTGGACGCGCCGCGGGCCTTCTCAGTCACGCACCCATCTGGATCGATGATACACCGGGCTTGTCGCTGCTCGAGATGCGCGCCAAATCGCGCCGGCTCGTCAAGGACGAAGGTATCCGGATGGTTATCGTTGACTACTTGCAGCTGATGCAGGGTCCAGGCGAGATGGAAAACAGGCAGCAGGAAATCAGCTACATCTCGCGTTCGCTCAAGGGTCTGGCCCGTGAGCTGGACGTTCCCGTGGTTGCGCTCTCACAGCTGTCACGCGCACCGGAACAACGGACGGGCGAAAACAAGCGGCCGCAGCTCTCCGATCTTCGTGAGTCGGGAGCAATCGAGCAGGACGCTGATCTGGTCATGTTCATCTATCGTCCCGAGGTGTACGAACAGCCGGGAACGACAGACAAGGATGGCAATTCCATCGAAGGACGCGCCGAAATCATCATCGGCAAGCAGCGAAACGGTCCAATCGGGAAGGTCGACCTGTATTTCAACAAGGCATTCACCCGCTTCGAGAGCTACACGCCGAGACTAGTTCCGCAGTGAGTTCGAAATCCCGCACGATCTATCGCTGCACTAACTGCGGCGCGGATCATCCCAAGTGGGCGGGACGCTGCGACGTGTGCGGCGAGTGGAATTCTCTTGTCGAGGAAATGGCTTCGGCGCCAGTCAAGAGCGGGGGCGGATCCAGCCGGCGCACATCCGGGTCGAAGGGGCTCGCCCACGGCGGAGCAATTGCGCCCACGCCTGCACTGCGCGATGTACACGGCTCCGAGGACAAGCGCTGGAAAACCGGAATTCCCGAGCTCGATTTTGTGCTCGGGGGCGGACTCGTTCCTGGTTCGATGGTGCTGGTCGGCGGAGAACCGGGAATCGGCAAGTCGACACTGCTGCTTCAGGTTGCCGCTCGAATTCGTCAGTCAGGGCGGAAAACCCTTTATGTGTCCGGGGAAGAATCGCCGCTCCAGGTAAAGCTGCGCGCAAATCGTCTGGATGAGGACTCGAACGACGTGCGGCTCCTGAGCGAGACAGTTCTCGAAACGATTCTCGCGACAGCCGCAGACATGAAACCGGAACTGATGATTGTGGATTCCATCCAGACGGTTTTCACGGCCGATCTCGAAGGCGCCCCCGGCAATGTTGGCCAGGTGAGGGAGTGCGCCGCCCGACTGATGCGATA
>JACDDZ010000310.1 GCA_013816695.1 Gemmatimonadaceae bacterium | reverse complement strand
TGACACTGCCAATCGAGCCGCCGTTCTACCCCATGGAAGCACAGACAAAGGAAGAGATACCGACCGGCGATCAGTGGCAATACGAGCCGAAGTGGGATGGCTTTCGCTGTGTTGCATTTCGAGATGGAGACAGTGTCGAGCTGCAATCCAAGGCCGGCCAGCCACTGGCTCGCTATTTCCCCGAGATTGTCGCTGCAATGCTGAGTCTTCCGGCAAAGCAGTTCGTTCTGGACGGCGAAATAGTAATTCCCATAGACGGAAAACTCTCGTTCGATGACCTGCTCATGCGAATTCATCCGGCAGTTTCGCGCATCATGAAATTGTCCGTGGCGACGCCAGGATTGTTCATTGCGTTCGACCTGCTCGTAAATGAACGTGGAAAATCGCTGGTGGAAACAAAACTGGATGAGCGGCGCGAAGAGCTCGAGGCATTTGCCGCAAAGAATTTCACCGACGACCGGATTCAGCTTTCGCCGGCGACCAGGGATCTGGCGGTGGTGAAACGCTGGTTCAAGAATGTGGGCGGCGGCCTGGATGGTGTGATAGCGAAGCGGCGTGACATGAAGTATCAGGGCGGCGAAAGAACCGGTATGGTGAAGGTGAAGCATCTCCGCACAGCCGATTGTGTAGTGGGCGGATTCCGCTACGCGTCCAAGGGAAAGATCATCGGATCGTTACTGCTCGGGTTGTACGACAAAGACGGGTTGCTCAACCATGTTGGATTTTCTTCGAGCTTCAAGGCGTCGGAGAAGAAAGAACTCACCGAACTGGTGGAACAGTTGATCGAACCGCCCGGATTCACCGGAAATGCCCCGGGGGGCCCGAGCCGCTGGAGTACCGAGCGATCTGCCGAATGGCAGCCGCTTGCACCGAGGCTGGTGGCCGAAGTTCAGTATGATCACTTCACGGGCGGTCGATTCCGCCATGGAACCAGGTTGCTGCGCTGGAGGCCGGATAAGGCTCCCAACCAGTGCACAATGGACCAGGTGCGCCCAGAAAGAAAGTCTGCCCTCAAGCTGCTCGAGGAAAATAAATGAGGTTCGCGAACTGATGCCTTATCGCTATCACACAGCCGACGTATTCACCAACGAGATGTTTGGCGGGAATCAGCTGGCGGTATTCCCCGACGCGAGTGGCATTACCGAGGCGCAGATGATGTCAATCACGCGCGAGTTCAATTTCTCCGAAACCGTTTTCGTATTTCCTCCAGCTGACAAGAAGCACACCCGGCGAATCCGAATATTCACTCCGGGGGCGGAGCTGCCATTTGCTGGCCACCCGACGGTTGGCACTGCTTTCGTGCTTGCCGCGACCGGAGAAATTCCATTTGCCTGTGGAGAACTCCGTATCGTCTTCGAGGAAGGCGTGGGTCCGGTGCCTGTTCTCATTCGGGGTGAAGGAAGCAAACCAAGCTTTACCCGGCTAACGGTTGCAAGACTGCCCGAGAGAAGTGACTCTCCGATCAGCTCAAAGGATTTTGCAATGCTGCTGGGACTGGAAGAATCGCAAGTTCTGAATGGGGCAGAACGTCCAGAGATTCATTCATGCGGTGTTCCCTTTCTATTCGTTCCGCTTGCAAGCATTGAAGCGCTCGCGAAAGCACGAGTGCAGCCCAACGTCTGGGATTCGATCTCCAAAACAGTTCACATCCCCGAGCTTTACGTCATCGCGCAGGATTCCCCGGGCATTGTGAGAGCAAGGATGTTTGCTCCCGGGCTGGGAATTCCTGAAGATCCCGCGACGGGCAGTGCGGCGGCGGCACTCAGCGGCTACCTCGGCTCCCGCGCGGAACCGGGCGATTCCCCACTGCAGTGGACAATACTCCAGGGCGTTGAGATGGGCAGGCCCAGCAGACTTGAACTGGAAGTCGAACGGTACGGCGGAAAGATCAGCGCCGTGCACGTTGGCGGCGAAAGTGTCCTCGTCTCTTCCGGGACTTTTTTCCTGTAGCTTCTAGCGCAGGTACAGATAGAGTCCGTACAATCCGATAACGCTGCCGCCAACCATAAGAAGTCCGCGGGCATCATTGTCCATGAGGGCGCCGAGCACGATCGCAGCACCGCCAACTGCCATGAGTGCGATAGGTTGACCCTTGCTCGCAGTTCCACCGGCCAATGCAGCGCGCGAGGAATAGTCCGCAGCTGAAGACTGATTCTGAATACCTATAACGGCGTCGCGCTCCCATGGACCAGCCGCGTACGATGTCGGTGCATTGCGCACGGGTGATTGGGCGGATGCAGGCAGGGCTGCCGCCAACAAAGCTGCAAATGCAAATGCGAGTAGTTTCTTGCGATCTCCTTAGTTAATGTGAATTGTAACTGAATCGCCACTCGTGCCGGACGTGTCCGCTGGTGGTGGCTCCGGCGGATTGCGAATTACCTGTGCACTCTGCTGATCGACTCCCGCTGCGTTCTCACCGCTGTGATCAACAGTGTCGGCACGCATTGCATCCATCGCCGCCATTTCCTCGTCCGAAAGCTCGGCAGGGGGCACCCACACAGTCGCAGCGCCGCGGTTATTGATCCGGGATGCGTGCGCCAGCACGAAACGTACGTTGGAGGCAATTGCGCCTACAGTAGGAGGCACTCCGCCGCGCGACGCCTTGACGGCCTGTGCGAGTGCCACCGTTGCCAGCACAAAATTCTTTACCGATAACCCCGTTGACTCGATCGCCTGACGTGCCCTTTGGCTCGATTCCAGTCGGCGTGTTCCGCGAGTTACCGGGTCACTTCCACCGGGGTCAGGTGCGTTGTCCAACTCCCCCGGAGGCAGTTTCTCGAGATTTGCCTGCGCGCGTTCCCATTTCTGGAAAGTTGCTTCATCGAG
>JACDDZ010000309.1 GCA_013816695.1 Gemmatimonadaceae bacterium | reverse complement strand
CTTCCTGCAGGCGCATGTTGTCGTTCGAATCATTGAACGCGACTTCAGGCTCCACCATCCAGAATTCGGTCAGGTGACGCCGGGTCTTTGACTTCTCCGCGCGGAAAGTCGGCCCGAAGCAGTAAATCTTCCCGAATGCAGCCGCGGCTGCCTCTCCGTACAATTGGCCAGTCTGGGCCAGATACGCGGTGCCTTCGTCGAAATACTCAGTGGAAAAAAGTCCGCTGCGCTCGCCGATTGCCGCTGTAAGGATGGGAGTATCCACAAGCGTGAAATCGCGCTCGTAAAAGAAATCCCGGATTCCCTGCTCTACCTCATGACGAATCTTTGCGATCGCGCGCTGGCGCGGACTGCGGAGCCAGAAGTGCCTGTTATCAAGCAAAAAGTCGATCCCATGTTCCTTTGGCTGGATTGGATAGTCTAAAGGACTGGGACCGACCACCTGGAGGTCGGACAGCCCGAGTTCGTATCCACCCGGTGCGCGCGCATCTGCGCGAACTTCTCCGGCAAGATCAACGGATGTCTCCAATGTCAGCTGACCAAACCGTTCCCACACCTCAGCTGTGACAGTACTTTTCACAAGCACGGTTTGCAGTAATCCGCTGCCATCGCGCATAACCACAAAAGCGACCTTGCCTGACGAGCGGAGATGGGTAACCCATCCACGCACGCGGACGGTTTGGCCGGTGTGTGAACTCAGCTCTGATATTCGGGAATAAGGAAGCGCCATTTGAGGAACTGTAATAGAGCGAAAGAGGGCGGCAAAGTAAGTTTGCCCTCTGAGGGTGTCAACGTCTCGTGAGTCTCCGCGCGCGAATAGTCCTCGGTCTCGTCGCAATTGCGGCGATTCTGCTGATTCCCTTTGGCTACGCTCTCAGCTCGATCGAGAACCTGCACAACACGACCCGTGCCCTCCGCGATCGTGAATTTGCCGCTTCCCTGCTCCTCGGCGCCTTTCGCGAAGTTACGGAAGATCTGGATCGCTCAGAGGACGCACTGCTTTTCCTGCATGATAGCGCGAGCATTCTCAGAATGGATGGCACACTCAACCGCGTGGAACTCATGGCCGACTCGCTCCACCTGTACGGCCTTGCACCGACGGGGGCCGCTGTGCGCGCGGCTTCGGCAAAGGCCCGTAGCGCCGCAGCGCAGGAATTGAGCGCCGCTACCGCTGGCCGCGCTGCTGCTGCTGAAGGAATCTCCATAGACGAGACGCGTCCTGCGATCGCCGAGATAAAGCGCGCGATATCCGAAGGCGAGGTAACCCTGCGGAATCGAACTGTGGCCCGTGTGGAGACTGCAACGACATACGCCGATCGAGCGCAGAGAGTCGGCATGGGATCGCTCGGTTTCGCCGTGGTCTTTGCAGCGCTCCTGGCTTTCTGGCTCGCGCGAAGCATCAGCCGTCCGGTTTACGAATTGGACCGCGGAATGCGGGCGGTCGCCGAGGGCGACTTCTCCGTTCCTCTCGAGTATTCGTCCAGGCGGAGCGACGAATTCGGACGTCTGAGCGCGAGCTATGCCTCGATGGCCTCACAGCTCGCCGAGGTCGACCGAATGAAGGCGGAATTCATCTCAGTGGCTTCGCACGAATTGAAGACGCCAATCAACGTGATATTGGGGTATGTGGAGCTGATTCAGGAAGGCGTGTACGGCGAAACGAATCCCAAGCAGAAAGAAATACTTGCAACGGTAATCAAGCAGGCGAACAGCCTCACGCGACTGGTGAAGCGCCTCCTGGACATCAGCCGCTTCGAAGCGAGTGGCGGCAAGCTGGACACCCGCGATATACATCTCCCGCGCTTTCTCACGAACATGGAGGCGGCGTTCAGCGTACTCGCAAACCAGCGCGAAATCGAGTTTTCAATCCGCCATTCGCCGAACTTACCCGAGACCGTGCACTGGGATGAGGACCGCATGAACGAAGTTGTGGGAAACCTGCTTTCCAACGCCTTCAAGTTCACTCCTCGTGAAGGCTCAGTCGTGCTCGACGTAGACCGGGCAGACGGCTCTATTCGCATCACTGTAGCCGACACTGGAGCGGGAATCGATCCCGCTCAACTGCCGCATGTCTTCCAAAAGTTCTTCCAGGCGGACAACCAGGCACAGGCGGCAGTAAAGGGCACAGGCCTGGGCCTGGCGATTGCAAAAGAAATTGTCGACGCGCATGGCGGTACAATCGGCGTCGAGAGTGAGCGCGGATCGGGTTCGAAGTTCACCGTCGTTCTTCCGATCTCGGTTGAATCAAAGCGTCGTCCACACGTCACGCGATCCTAACAGAGAGACTGTGATTCGGAAAGTTCTGGTCCCTATAATTCTATTCGTTGCTGCATGCGCCCCGGTCAATCGACTGCGCACCCCTGCGCACGAGACGCAGTGGCCCATCGCTGTGAGTCGCGCTACTCTCGCGGCTGATTCCGGCAGCTACGGCAATGCCGAAAGAATCCTCGCAACATTCGCGGCCGAAAATCCCGGAACCCGGGAAGCGCGCGAGATTGTTTTCTGGCGCGCCATGTTCAAGCTCGATCCCGGAAACACGACGAGCGGCTCACTCGGAGAAGGGCTTAACCTTCTCAACATATATCTTGCAGATCCGTCGACCGTTGCGTACCGGGCTGAAGCCAAGGTCGTTAGACGCCTTGCGATTACTACGCAAATCCTTCAGGCCAAGGCGATGACACTACCTGCTCGCGATACAACTATTCAGAAGGTGTCGAACGAGGCAGAGGTTGCGGCCCTGCGCGCCGAGCTCGCAAGAACGAGCGCCGAGCTCGCAAGAACGAGCGCTGAACTGGACCGTATCAAGAAGCGGTTGGCAAACCCAAACA
>JACDDZ010000021.1 GCA_013816695.1 Gemmatimonadaceae bacterium | reverse complement strand
GTGCCGACCCAGCCTGGAGGCCCTCTGTACACGCAGGACTCCCAGTGAAATCCCTCGACGAAATTGCCAACGATGGAACAGACTGTGTCGTGATTCCCTCGACTCAGTTCGCAGAAGTCATCTTTCACCTCTTCAACACGAGCGGGGCGCGTGAGCTGCACATAGTCGCACCCGCACTCGCCGGCAATCCTCACCGGCTCTTCCTGCGGCGCGAGCTTTTCAGGAGAATGGCGTCGACCGATAAGCCGGCGGTCCTGGAAATAGGATCCATTGAGCACCCGCTGGGCGGGCACCGGACGACCCAAGCACTGGCTGAGACTCTGTGGGGACAGGGTTCCCTAACAACTATCGACCTGATTGCCTTCACGCTCAAGCTTGCCGAACTGTACTGCGCAGGAACGCCAACACAGGTGGCATACGTGGCGGGAGATTGCCGAACAGTATTGCGCGATGCAAACCGCACCCGGCTGGACTTCGTGCTTCTGCACTTCATGAGCGACAACTCGGAAGTGAGTGCTCCGCTGATCGAGGCGTTCGACCTGATCGAACCGCGCCTGAGTGCAGGCAGCCCGGTGGTTTTTCAGTCGGTGAACTCTGCGGACGGGAATTCAGGGAGCCTGCAGGTGCATTTGCGGAGCAAGGGATATTCGATTACGTCTGAGCCCGTTTCAGGGGCGGCGAATCCTTCCCGTTATTTCCATGTAGCACGCCGCGAGTAGCGGCACAGCTTACTTCTCGGCGCGTCCAGCCCTGGCTCTCACGAGGGCGCGCTCACGCTCTACTCGCTGCAGGGTCTGCTCCCAGCTTTCATCCCGCTCACTCAGGAAACGCACTGTAAGCGGATGATCCGTGTCTATTTCGCCGTCGAATATATAAATGGCGCTCTGGGTCTCGCGCTGCCTGAGACGCTGTTCACCCCAACCCGTGCTTAGCGGGATTACGTCGATAGCCCGAAAATCCCGGCCGCCGCTCGTGATGACCAGGTCCAGCGGACTGAATCGCGTGTCTGGATCTAATCCGTAGAACGAGACATACCAGAGTGCTGGCGGTCTTCCACCGTTGCGTCTCAGGATGTCGGCAATGCGGGGACGGTTGCTCTCCTGCAGCTCACGCAGAACGCGATAGGAGTCGGGCGTGAGCAGCCTGATGATACCTTCGTCGAGTGGCACTGCACGCAGCACGAGGCCTGGTGCCTCGAGGCGAATTGCAATTTCATCCTGGCGCAGAGAGCCGAATCCGGGTGGAACCATGTTCGCCGCAGAATCCGGCCTGCTGCTCAAATCAGATGCGGGCGTCGCATTGCCAACAGGTCCCGACGAAGCGCAAGCGGACCCGTAAAGGATCAGCCCGAGCGCGGCGATAGCGCGAATCGCACTCATTGCGTCATCAGCGAAGATACAGCTTCCGCAAGCTCGTCCCGACCAAGCCCGGTCTGCGAGCTGAACACAATTACCTGTTCCGGATCGAGCAAAAGCTGGAGCGCGATTTTTTGCGATCGTTCCGCAACTTCTTTTTTGGAAAGCTTGTCTGCCTTTGTGAGTGTCACGATTGTCGGCTTCTCAAGGTCAGCGAGGAAATCGAGCATCTGCTTGTCGTCATCGGAAGGGTCACGTCGGATGTCGAGAAGCTGTACTACACCGCGAAGGGCGGGACTGGTCCGCAGATAGTCGTCAATCAGCCCACCCCATACTTCCTTGCGTTCTTTCGAGACCTTTGCGTATCCGTAACCGGGAAGGTCAACCAGCGTAAACGTTCCGTTGATCCGGAAGAAGTTGATCTCACGGGTGCGTCCGGGGGTTTTACTCACACGAGCGAATGCGCGCCGGCGGAGCAGGGTGTTCAACAGGGACGACTTTCCGACATTGGACCGTCCGGAGAACGCGACTTCCGGCAGTTCCGCCGGCGGACGCCAGCCTGTGGGTTCGATCATTCCACCGATGAACTCCATGCTCCGGATGATCAGCGGATCTTTTCCGGAACTTTGGCCCATCAGTGTGTGGTAGAGTCGTAGAGAGGCTCACCACTGTCGTGCGGTAGGAGCGCGTCGGATTCGAGCGGGTTGTTTCGTAGCGCGATGGTCAGCACTTCATCCATGGTTTTTACGGGATGAAAGCGAACGCTTGCCTTCACTTCCTCGGGCAGCTCGTCGAGGTCGCGAATGTTTCCGTGCGGAATGATTACATCGGACACCTTGTTGCGATGGGCAGCCACAGCTTTTTCCTTCAGCCCACCGATGGGGAGGACACGTCCCCGCAGCGTGATTTCACCAGTCATCGCAACATTTCCACGGATGGGATTCTTGGTGAGCGCGCTGATTACTGCTGTGGCGATCGCAATTCCGGCTGACGGTCCATCTTTGGGGGTTGCACCGGCTGGCATGTGAATGTGAACGTCGCGAGTGCGATAAAAATCGGTACCGATCCTGAGTGCGCGCGCTCTCGTCCGTGCATAGCTGAGTGCTGCGCTCGCGGATTCCTTCATGACGTCGCCGAGTGTCCCGGTGAGCTGCACTTTTCCTCGTCCCTTTACCACGCTGACTTCGATTTCAAGCACCTCTCCGCCAGCGGACGTATAAGCAAGTCCGGACGCGACCCCGATCTTGTCCTCGAGTGAGGTGTCGTCGTCGTCGAAGGGCGCAGTCCCGAGCAGCGCCTGAAGGTCGGCGACGCGCACCTTCAGCTTGTCACCCGAAGTTTCAGACTCGGACTGTTTGCGCGCGAGCTTGCGTGCAAGGCGCGCAAGTCGGCGCTCGAACTCGCGCACACCCGCTTCGCGCGTGTATCCCCGCAGTATCGTGGGAAGCACATCGTTCTCGAGTTCAACATTCGCGGGGTCAAGTCCGTTCGCCCGTAGCTGGCGCGGGGCGAGATACTGACGCGCGATGGCAAGCTTCTCGTGGTCCAGGTAGCCGGCCAGGCGGATGATCTCCATGCGATCCCGCAGCGCCTCCGGAATTCCGGAAAGGGAATTGGCGGTGGTTATGAACAGAACCTGCGAGAGGTCGTAGTCGACTTCGAGGTAGTTGTCGTTGAAAGCGGTGTTCTGCTCGGGATCCAGGACCTCCAGGAGCGCAGCTGCCGGGTCGCCACGGAAATCCTGGCCTAACTTGTCCACTTCATCGAGGAGGATCACGGGATTCACGACTTCGGCGCGACGCATAGCCTGGATGATGCGGCCCGGCATAGATCCGATGTAGGTCCGTCGGTGACCGCGGATTTCAGCTTCATCGCGGACGCCGCCGAGGGCCATGCGGACGAACTTGCGCCCCATCGCCCGGGCTATGGATTTGCCGAGCGATGTCTTGCCAACGCCCGGAGGACCTACGAGACATAGAATCTGGCCGTCAATTCGTCCAACGAGCGAGAGCACGGCGATGAAATCGAGAATGCGATCTTTTACTTCGTCCAGGCCGTAGTGATCGGCATCCAGGACGTTGCGCGCGTGAACGATGTCAAGGACCTCGTCGGTGCGCTCGCTCCACGGAATGCTGACAATCCAGTCAACAAAGTTCCGCGCTACTGTAAACTCGGGCGACATGGGCGGCATGCGCCTTAGTTTCCGCAGCTCGCGCATGGTTCGCTCGCGAACGCTATCGGGCAGCGCCTTCCGTTTCACCTGCGCTTCTAGATCGGCGAACTCGTCACCATCCTCCTCGCCCAGCTCCCGATGAATGGCGCGAAGCTGCTCCTGCAGGTAAAACTCACGCTGGTTCTGGAACATCGCACCGCGAACATCATCATCGATTTTCCGTTCCAGGCGCAGCAGGTCGGTCTCCGACCCAAGCAGGTCGGACAACATCGAGAGCAGGGACGTGAGCGTTTCAGCTTCCAGCAGTTTTTGCCGCACATCGAACTTCACGGCGATATGTGCTGCAACTCCGAATGCCTGTCGCTCTTCGGATTCTGTCCCCTGGATGATGCCAACCACTTCACTCGGAATTCGTCTGTGCAGGCCGACGTATTCCTCAAAGAGATGCAGAACGCGACCACTCAGCGCGCGCAGGTCGGGCTCCGGGGGACTGGCTTCCCAGTGCATTGGAGTGACAGCGGCACGAAGATATTCGCCTGAAGGGGCGTATCGCGTGACACGGGCGCGCGCGAATCCTTCAACGAGAACCTTTGTGCTTCCATTGGGAAGGCGACTCACCTGAAGCACCCGGCCGACTACTCCAACACGGTGTAAATCGCCGGCCGCAGGCTCCTGCTTCTCGCCGTCCTTCTGGGATACAAGCAGCAGCGCCTTGTCCTCCTTCACTGCTGCCTCGATGGCAGCGAGCGACGCCGGCCGCCCGACGAGCAGCGGGATCACGACGTAAGGGAAGAGCACGACGTCGCGCAACGGCAGGACCGGTATCCGGTCTGCCGTTTCTAGAGTCTCAGTTTCGCGTGTGAAGGTGTGAGACAAAGACTCTGGCTTACGCTTCCTTCTTGCGACGGAGTGGCGAGATCTCCAGCAACGGCTGAGTGCCATTGGTGATGCACGATTCGGTCACCTTTACCTCGACTACATCGTCGCGGCTCGGGAGGTCGAACATCACTTCCATAAGAGTCTCTTCGAGAATTGCACGGAGTCCGCGCGCGCCTGTTCCGCGCTTGAGAGCCTTGTGGGCGATGGCGACAAGAGCGCCCTCGTCAAAGGTAATCTTCACTTCCTCGAGTCCGAACAGCTTGGTGTACTGTTTGGTGAGTGCATTCTTCGGTTCCTTGAGGATGCGAACGAGTGAGTCTTCGTCCAGTCCTTCGAGGGCGACCGTAACCGGGAGGCGTCCAACCAGCTCGGGAATCAGCCCATAACGGAGCAGGTCATCCGGCTCGACTTCGCCGAAGAGATTGCGCTCCTGCTCCTTGGACTTCTTGCCGCCCAGATTGTTGAATCCGATTTGCCGGCGTCCGGTGCGTGCCTCGATAATCTTCTCGAGACCGTCAAAGGCGCCACCGCAAATGAACAGAATGTCCTTCGTGTTGAGCTGAATGTATTCCTGCTGCGGATGCTTGCGCCCACCCTGCGGCGGCACGCTCGCAACGGTTCCTTCGATAATCTTGAGCAGCGCCTGCTGGACGCCTTCGCCCGAAACATCGCGCGTGATGCTCGGATTTTCCGACTTGCGGGCAATCTTGTCGATTTCGTCGATGTAAACGATCCCTCGCTCGCACTCGGCGACGTTGAAGTCACCAGCCTGGAGCAGTCGAACGAGAATGTTCTCCACGTCTTCCCCGACATAGCCGGCTTCGGTCAGCGTCGTGGCGTCGGCAATCGTGAATGGAACGTCCAGAATGCGGGCGAGCGTGCGGGCCAGCAAAGTCTTGCCAACGCCCGTTGGTCCAATAAGGAGGATGTTCGACTTGTCGAGCTCTACATCATCTTCCTTCAGCGTGGTCGAGTTGATCCGCTTGTAATGATTGTACACCGAGACGCTGAGAGCCTTTTTCGCCTGCTCCTGGCCGATGACGTACTGGTCGAGGACGTCCTTGATCTCCTGAGGGGAAGGGACCTGGGTTATTGCCTCAGATACCTCGCGCTCCTCGTCTTCCGCGAGGATCTCATTGCATAGTGCAATGCACTCATTGCAGATGTACACGGATGGGCCCGAAATGAACTTCCGGACCGAATCCTTGGACTTTCCACAGAAGGAGCAACGGAGGTGTTTATCCTGCGACATATGGGCTTCTCGTTAACGTCAGACCGCGCGGGGTCCGCGGCCGTAAACACTTGCTACTGAACAAGTAACACCCTCCGAGGGAACGGGCAAGCGAAATCAAACCCGCCCCTCCTTGTGAATGAATTCACAAGCTTCAGGTGCTCTTCAGGGCCTCTTCGAGTTGACCGCGATACGCGATCACATTGTCAATCAGGCCGTACGATTTGGCCTCTTCAGCCGACATGAAACGGTCGCGATCCATGTCACGCTCGACCTGCTCCACCGGCCGTCCGCAATGCTTTGCAAACAACTCGTTCATTTTGGACCGGAGATACAGAATCTCGCGCGCCTGAATCTCAATGTCAGATGCCGTACCCTGGGTTCCACCGGAAGGCTGGTGGATCATGATGCGGGAATGCGGAAGTGCCGAGCGCTTGCCGGGTCTGCCAGCTGCGAGCAGAAATGCGCCCATGCTGGCTGCGAGCCCCATGCAGTTGGTGTTCACCGGCGACTTGAGAAACTGCATCGTGTCATAAATCGCCATTCCGGCTGAAACGCTTCCGCCCGGCGAATTGATGTAGATGTGAATGTCGCGCTCGGGGTTGTCTGCCTCGAGAAAAAGAAGCTGCGCGATGACAACGTTCGCGACGTCATCATTGATCGGCGTTCCGATGAAAATGATGCGGTCCATGAGCAGGCGGGAGAACACGTCGTACGTGCGCTCTCCGCGGCTGGACCGTTCGATTACATAAGGCGTGTAGATAGTTGGCATTGGTTCGTCGTCCTCGTCAGGATGCCTAGGCATCGTTCTGAACTTCGTTTCTTTCCAGAAGCCAGGCAAAAACCTTGTCTTCTGTAATGCTGCGTTCGATCTCTTTCAGGCGCCCGGCTTTTTCCAGCTGTGCGTAGAGCTGCCCCGGATTGATACCCCGGCGTTCTGCCTGCTCTGTGATCTTGTCATCGAGGTCCTTTTCAGTCGCTGCAAGGTTCTCGCGCTCTGCTACGGTGTCGATCACCAGATCCCTGCGGATCTGACGCTCGGCCATCGCCTTAAACTCCCCCGCGAACGGCTCGCGCTGCTCCTCGGGAACCTGGTATGCCTCTGCATACCCCTTAATCAGCTGTTCGACCCAACTCCGCGGCACATCGAACGGATTTGCGCCGACAATTTCGTCGATCATCTTCTGGCGCATCTCGGCATCCGCTTCGCGCTTCGCACTCGCTTCCAGGTCGCTTTGAACCGCGGTCTTCAGTGCATCGAGCGAATCAAAATCCCCGACTTCACGTGCGAATGCATCATCGAGAGCGGGGGCCGCCTTGCGTTTCACGTCATTCAACGTGATCCGTACTGTCTTCGTCTGGCCGCGCTGCGTCTCATCCGGAAAATCGTCAGGCCATTTCACTGGCCGCTCGATCGTTTCGCCGGCAGACGCTTCCATGATCACTTCTTCGACACCGGGGATTGCCTGACCTTCGCCGAGAACCAGAGGATAGGCCTTGCCCTCGCCTGGCTCTTCCCCTGGGTTAGCGGCGGTCGCCAGCGTCACGTTCACGAGGTCGCCCGGCATCGGCTTCTCGGCCACAGGACTCCAGGTCGCCTTTTCATCCCGAAGTCGTTCCATCTGCTCCGCCACCTGATCGTCGTTCACCGTGCGGTCATTGCGAGTAATCCGGAACCCGCTCGTCCGCGCCAACTCAATAGTTGGACGCAGCTCAAGATGCAGCTCAAAGGTTAGCGGCTTGCCTTCCTCGAACTTCAGGTCATGGACGTGGGGCTGGGACGCAACCTTCAAGTCCTGCTTTTCGATGACTTCCTTGTAGGCATCGCGAACGATGGCTTCCAGGGCTTCCTGGCGAATGGCTTCCGCAAACTTCTTCCGAACCATGGCCGGCGGCGCCTTGCCTGGCCGGAACCCGGGGAGCCGCACGCTCGAGGCATATCTGCGTGCCGCCTTCTCTTCTGCTTCTCTAACGGTATCAACCGGTACGGATACCTGGATATGCCGGTCCACTCCCGATGATTCCTTGGGGCTGAATTCGATGTTCATATACTATGAATATAACAGGGCAGGCGCCGTTCTTAAGGGAAGGCTTTGAGGCATTACCGGCCACTCCTCAGGGATGGCCTGTTGGTCGCTTTCCGTATTCAGTTTCCCGTTGTCAGCGGAAAACTGATGACGGCGTCTACTGAAAACGACCAACTGCCCATAGAGTTCACGGATGCTTCCGGAGATCCTTCTTAGATGACCACTTCCCGTTCTCGCGAAGACGCGGGCGTTCGCGCGACGATGCTCGGGCTCATCATCAATTCAATTCTGGTGGTGGTGAAGCTCGTGGCCGGTATTGTCGGAACGTCGGGCGCACTTGTGGCGGACGGTATTGAATCGAGCGCCGATATTTTCTCGTCCCTGATTGTGTGGAAAGGTCTGCGTGTTGCGGGTCGGGCCGCGGACAAGGACTACCACTTCGGTTACGGAAAGGCAGAGTCAGTATCGGCTGCCGTCGTTTCCATGATGCTCCTGGGTGCCGCTCTGGCAATTACGATCAACGCGATACGCGAAATCATCACCCCGCACCATTTGCCGGCGACCTTCACTCTCTACGTGCTGGCGGCCGTGATCGCGATCAAGGAGTACCTCTACCGACGTACGTTGCGCATTGGCCGGGAAGTGGGAAGTGTTGCTGTGACGACTGACGCATGGCATCATCGGGCCGATGCTATCACGTCTGCAACAGCCTTCATCGGAATCGCGATTGCAATTCGCGGTGGCCCCGGGTGGGAGCAGGCCGACGACTATGCGGCACTGATAGCTGCGCTCATCATTGCCCTGAATGGAATGAAACTGCTGCGCCCCGCGATCGAAGACCTGATGGACCGTGCGCCGAGCGTTGATCTGCTGGAGAGCGTAACCAACACTGCCATGACAGTGCCGGAGGTTCGCGCAATCGAAAAGTTGAGGGCGAGAAAAACGGGCACGGGATATCTGCTTGACATGCACATCGAATCCGATCCCGCTATGTCACTGCACGACGCGCATATCGTCAGCGGAAAAGTAAAGAGCGCGATTCGTCGCGAAATTCCGTTGGTGCAGGGAGTGCTCATTCATATGGAGCCGCACGAGCCAAAGTAACCGCGTGTATTAAATGGTTTCACGAGAGGCGGTTGCATGAGTTGTGAGGGGCATCACCTGCTCAGCGAAACGCTCCATCTCTTCTTCCTGGGGACTGAACTGAAGCAGCAGAAGATCGACCCCTGCGTCTTCCAGAGCGCAGATTTTCTCGGCGACCTGCTCAGGTGTTCCAACCAGCCCCGACCGTAGTCCTCTGTTTGATACGGAATAGTCCTCCAGGCTGACTTGTTGTTCCAGCTGCGTGTGCGCGATCCAGTCAGCGTAGTTGGCGTACCCGGGCGAGCCGGGTGTGACGTTTGTAATTCGGCGCAGCTCCTGCCGCGCCTCCTCCTCGGTGTCGCGGACGATGACGAATGCTGAAACGCCATAGGCCATGGGCGCCAGTCCATGTGCTTCGCGCCTCGTTTGGATGTCTGCCACCTTAAGCGCTACCACATCCAGGGAGTCGCCGTGCGTCACGTAGGCATCGCACAGACGGGTGATAAGATTTTTGGCTGCTTGCGACTCGCCACCTGCGTAAATCGAAGGTCTGGGTTTACGGACGGGCTTTGGCTCAAGGACGGTATCTTCCACACTGTAGTATTTTCCGCTGAAACTGAAGCTGGGCTCCGTCCAAGTTCCATTGACTACAGTGAGCCACTCTTCAGTTCGCGCGTACCTGTCGTCGTGTTCGTCAAACCGAACGCCGTACCGCCGCGCTTCATCCTGCCACCAGGACGAGACGACATTCAGCGCAACACGTCCACCTGAGATCTGATCGATGTTCGCAGCCTGCTTGGCGAGGATGGCAGGACTGTGAAAGGTTGGACGCACCGCGATGAGCAGCTCGAGTCTTTCAGTAACCGCCGCAAGCGCCGCCGCGGTAGACCATGCATCGAGCGCTGGTGCGCTGATCCCCTTGATGTCGTTGAGGAAAAGCTCGGCGATCAGCGTGATGTCAAAGCCGATCTCTTCGCTCCTCCGAGCAAGTCTGCTTATGTTCGCCCAGGTCGTATCCATTCCCTCGTCCGGGACATTGCGCAGCCATCCCCCGAAGACCGGCAGCCAGTATCCATATCTCATAGGGCCGCGACCTCAATCCCAACTGAGGCGGCACCCGCATCACGGCGCGCAACCAGATAGTCCACAAGCTTCTCGAACGGGTCGAACCCAATTACACGTGGGGCGTCGGCGACGAAATTTGATAGAGCGTTGATGTCATAGAAGTAGTGCTGCCCGTCGCGATCATCTATGAAATACTCAATACCGCCAACGTCGAGCCGGACTGTTTGCGCGATCAATTCAACCTGCCGGATTATTTCCGGCGATGGTGTATGTGCTTCAACCCTCATGTCGTTCTTCGGTGCGTCGACTGCGCAGGCGGCTCTTGTGAGCTCTTCTCCGGCGGTAGTCTGGCACACGTCGGCAGGGCAGAGATTGAACGAATCACCGCCCGGGTAAACGTTTATTCCGTACAGGAACTCCCCGCCCAGCGTTTCAACTCGTGTGATGTGGGCGTCGCGATAGGGAACAAACTCCTGCACAAGCGCAACATCGTCGAGCCCGAGTCTTACAGACCCCTCTGCAACTCCCTGCGAGAGATCGTCTTCGGTCGCATATCTGGTGATACCGGCCCCGCTGCCGCCAATGTTCGCCTTCACAACGATCGGATAGCGAAGCGCCTTTGTCGCCTCTACTGCGACGGAAGGGCTGTTGATCACCCGCGACCTGGGGAAGGGCAAGCCGAGTTCGCGCAGTATGCCTAGCTGCGAGGCTTTTGAAGTCTCCGTCTGATATGCTGCGCTGCCGTTTACAACAGGCACTCCGTGACGCTCGAAATGCCGGAACAGGTCCAGCGTATAGAAAGTGGATTGTTTGTTTCCGCGCGTGAATGCGGAGGGGCTCGCACGGTTGAAAACGAGCGAGTATGGAATTTCATCTGATTCGGGATCGAACCAATGCGCTGCGGCGTCCAGCGGGATGTACGGGATGCCACGTTTCTCGAATTCCGCGAACAGCGGTTTGAACCACTCGGGGTGCTCATAGAAGACCGCTATCGGACCATCGGGATTGGCTGCCATGGTGATATCTCTTTACAGTAGGGAATAAAAAAAACCGCGACTCCTTTTGAGGAGTCGCGGCGAAAACGCTGCGAAGGACTATGCTGTCCTGCCGGCCTTATCTCGTGCGCGCGCGCAATGAGACCAACCGGCCTCCCGTAGTGGCGAGGTACCCATGTCGGCGACACATGCACATGCTGAGCGCGCTTTGCTTCATGAATCTCAATTAGCCAGCTTCGCGGCGATTCGTCAAGGGCCCGGCCATACGAGCACAACGCGGTGGGAAGGAACGTCCCTTCGGTTCGTGGAGTATTCTTACACATGAAACCCTATCAGGCGTTGACCAGGTGACGCGCATCAAGGCATCACCGGATCCAGTCGCGAACCGCCAGGCCATCGTGGCGGGAATCGGGCGTGCGGCTGCGTCCGACAGGCTCCTCGAGTTCGAGGAGGGATTCTATCTCGTGGCCGAATCACAGGCGCGTGTGTTAGGCGGGAGATCGCCCTACAGCGATATGATCGCGCTCCCATCTGACTTTACGATGCGTGCGCTCGGAAGTGTGACTCTCAAGCGCATTGCAGGCGGAAAGGCTCATGCGCTTTTCGCTTCCGAGAACTTCGACAAGCAGGGTGGCTCCAGCCGGAACATCACGATCCAGGGTTTCACCTTCGACGGAAACGGATCGGGGATGAAGTACGCCGAGCATCGGCATCTGATCGATGTGATTGGCACAACCAATTTCCGGATCATGGGGAATCGGTTCGTCGAGATGTCAGGCGACGGTGTTCTTGTCGGTCGCACATACGACGGCGCGACAATCTGTGCCCAACCGCGAGATTTTCTGTACAAAGGGAACTACGCGAACGGCCGCAGGAAAAACCGTAATGCTGTGTCGATCATTTCATGCAGCAATCCAATGATCGAGGCAGACAATGTTTTCGAGGAGTGCACACGTCCGGGAATGCCGGCGGCTGTGGATCTCGAACCTGACATGGCGGGTGAATGGATCGAGGGTGGATACATTCGCGGCACGTTCAGGCGCTGCAAATCCAATGTGTGGATGGTCGCTCAATTCCCCGGAACGCGCATTACGGGAACTACAGTCGATATTGTCGTTGACGCGAGACGAAATGAGGACGTCGTACAGATTAAGCGAAAGGGCGGCGTAATCTCCGGCATCAGGACCACTGTCCGACTCGAGAGCTCGTTCCTGCGGGGAGTGTTGAACAATCCCGCAATTGCTTCCCCCGTGCTTGCTCTGTCGTCTATAATCGCATGGCGAAAGAAGCGAATGGACGGTAAGGCCCGGTGAAGATTCCCAGGACACCAATCTTTTTTTTCGGCGCGACACTCGTAGCGTTTTCCGTTGCGCTTATGGTGTTTATCGGCCTGGTTCTGCTGTCCCAGCGTTCAGTCCAGCGCGCTACAGAATGGGTGAGTCATACACTTGAAGTTCGGCAGCGACTTGCGACGCTCGAAACAGACCTGGTGGCTGCTGAAGCAGGTCAAGTCGCAGTGCTTCTTACCGGCGACCAGAGCCACCTCACGTCCTATTATCGCGCCACAACGGATATAGGGCTCACCCTGCGTTCGCTTTCATTTCTGGTAGCGGATAACCCGGTTCAGTCTCAGCGCATCGTGCAGCTAAAAGCGCTCTTTCGCGAAAAGATAGGGGAGATGGACGGAACCGTTCAAACCGTGCGAATCGGTGATCAGGGTGGGGCTCTTGCAGCGGCACGTCGCAATGCCGCGCAGGCTTCCACCACTGCGATGATTCAGGACGTGGTGGAAGCGGCAGCCCGGACAGAAGCGATGCTGCAACAGGAGCGAGGTACCGCATTGCAGCGTTCGGCTGACAGGCGAGACATGGTCTCCCTCGGCATGATAGTCACCCTTGCTTTGCTGATGGTCGGATTATTCGTGGCCGTGAAACGTGCGCGCAGCTACGAGAGATTGATAAAGGTCTGCGCGTGGTCGAAAACGGTCGACTACGAAGGCGAGTGGATCAGCTACGACGAATATCTGCGCCGGAGATTCAATGTCTCTGTGTCGCACGGAATTTCGCCGGAAGCCATGGAGAAGCTGGGCGGACCGGATTGAAAAGCCCCAAGATCAGGGCAGTGCTGCTCTCACACGTTCAAGCAGTACTTCAGGCGCGAATGGCTTTTCCAGGAAGGTAATTCCATCTGGCAAAGTCCCGCGCCGCAGCATTTCGTCTTCGTTATAGCCTGACATGAACAGAACACGCGGAAGGCGTTTGAGGGTCGCAACACGTTCGATAAATTCCTGACCGCCCATCACAGGCATTACCATATCGCAAAGTATGAGGTCGATGTGCACGTCTTTGCGTTCGACGATCTGCAATGCTTCCTGTCCATTGCCCGCGGTAAGAACCGTGTAACCCCGGCCTAAAAGTAAACGCTTAGTGACAGCACGCACCGCCGGGTCATCCTCCACAAGAAGAATAACTTCAGTTGCGCGCGCGCTTACCTGAGTGCGCGATATCGTGGGAGACTTCACGGCAATCCCCTCATTGGCCTCGGGCAGATACACCGTGAAGACAGTTCCCTTGTCTGGAACACTCGCAACATCGATAAAACCGCCTGACTGATTCACTATGCCGTACACGACCGCGAGCCCAAGGCCGGTCCCCTTGCCAACGGGCTTGGTGGTGAAAAACGGATCGAAAATTCGCTTAAGGACCTCGTCGCTCATGCCCGTTCCAGTGTCAGATACGCGGATAGCGACATAATTGCC
>JACDDZ010000308.1 GCA_013816695.1 Gemmatimonadaceae bacterium | reverse complement strand
GCAATGCTGCAGATCGTTGTGCTGGAAACTGGTGACCGGCGCCTCGCCGTCGTTGTGGATGACCTCATTGACGAACGCGAGATGGTGTTGCGCCCGCTCGAGCACGCCGGTCGCGCAGCGACGAATGCAATTGTGGGTACAGCCCTGCTTGGAACTGGTGTTGTTTCACTTGTCCTGAGTGTGCCCGCTCTTATGGCGCGCAGCGATGGAGGAGGGCCATCGACATCACGCGCGCTATTAGGCGTGAGTGAAGAGTCACGCGCACCTTCTCGGATTCTCGTCGTCGATGACTCGATTACCTCCAGGACTCTCGAGCAAAGCGTGCTGTCCGCCGCAGGGTACGACGTCACCACAGCAGTTGATGGCAGCGAAGCCTGGCGTACAATCGAGCGCCAGGATTTTGCACTGGTCGTCAGTGACGTAGAGATGCCCCACCTGGATGGGTTCGGACTCTGCGAACGAATTCGCGCAAACGCGCGCACCGCATTGATTCCGGTAATTCTCGTTACATCGCTCGACGAACCGGCGCAGCGCTCCCGTGGCCTCGAAGCGGGTGCCGATGCCTACATAACCAAGTCGAGCTTCGATCAGGACACACTAATTGAAACAGTTCGCATGTTGATCGGCAGAAATACCCGGAGCGTCGAATGATTCGCGTTCTCATCGCTGACGACTCCGCTACTTCCCGCGCGCTTCTCTCCGCACTTTTCTCACGCGAGGCCGATTTCACAGTTGTGGGTGAGGCAACCAATGGACAGGAAGCCGTGGCAATGGCGGAGCAGCTCACGCCGGATCTGGTTACGATGGACGTGCAAATGCCCGTCATGGACGGACTCGAAGCAACTAAGCAGATCATGGTCCGGTCGCCGCGGCCGATAATCATTGTCTCGTACACCGCGCGTCAGAGAGAGGTCGAGCTTTCACTGGAGGCAACCAGGGCGGGAGCGCTCATGGTCCTCCCAAAACCTGACGGGCCGGGATCACCGCGCTTTGCTTCGGATCAGAAACAGCTTGTGAGCATGGCCCGCGCGATGGCACACGTGAAAGTCGTGCGGCGCCATGGCAGTCCCTTCGCGCCAACTTCGGCGACCCCGCATGATTCGAATCCCGGAACCGTTTCCACGGGGGGATCAAGGGGACGCGTACGGCTCGTAGCAATCGCGGCTTCAACGGGAGGCCCCGCCGCCATCCGTACAATCCTCGCAGGGCTGCCTCGATCGTTTCCCGTACCCATCGTGATCGTGCAGCACATTGCACTCGGGTTTACCAGCGGCCTCGCACACTGGTTATCGGGCGACTCACGCATGCCGGTGAAAGTTGCCGAAACAGGAGAGTTGGCGGCCGCAGGCTGCGTATACATTGCGCCCGACGACCGCCATATCGGTTGTCGGCTCGATGGAGAAGGAAAGATTCGCATTTTGCTCGACAACTCCCCTGCTTCCGGTGCCTTTCGCCCGTCCGCATCCTTTCTCTTTCGCTCCGTGGCCGAATCACTGGGCGAAAATGCACTATCCGTGATTCTGACAGGGATGGGGGACGACGGAATTGCAGGATTGCGAGCCGTCAAATCCGCGGGAGGTCGAGTGATCGCGCAGGATGAAGCCTCGTCGGTGATCTTTGGAATGCCGCGGGAAGCGATTCGCGCGGGCGTGGTTGACATGGTGGTCCCGCTCGACGAGATAGCGCAGCGGCTCGCGGAGAGCGTCAGGTGACCGGGAGAGAACGTTTGCCTCTGATTCTCGTAGTCGAGGACAGCGCCACGCAGGCGGCCGCACTCGCGGAATTGCTGGAAAGATCGGGCTTCAGTACAGTGACCGCCAGAAATGCAGAAATGGCACTCGATCTTCTTGCCAGGCAGAGTGTAGATCTCGTTCTTAGCGATGTTGTGATGCCAGGGATGGACGGCTACGAGCTCGCGAAACGCATTCGCAGCATGCCGGCCCTGAGTGACCAGCCTATCGTGCTGCTCACGAGTCTCACAGATCCGCTGGCCATTGTGCGAGGCCTCGAATCGGGAGCGGATCACTATGTAACCAAACCCTACGAACCATCGGGGCTCCTCGCGCGCGTCCGCACAGTGCTGGAGCGAAGGAACGATGTTCGTCTGCGTCCGAAGCCGATCACCATAGAGCTGCTTGACACAACGTTCGAGATTAGCGCAACCAAGGAGCAGATACTCGAGCTTCTCGTCTCGAGTTACTCCGATCTTATGCGGACGAGTGAGGCCGTGCGCGACGCCGAGCGACGCGCGCGCTTCCTCGCGGAAGCGACTGAGCTGTTGTCATCCACCCTCGACGTGCAAAATGTCCTGGCTGATCTGGCACGGCTCGTTGTCCCACGCATAGCCGACCTTTGCACGGCCGATCTCACCGGGCCAGGCAACGCGACTCGCCGGATCGAGATTGCGCACCGTTTTTCAGACTCGCCGACTTCCGAGACGTTGGAGCCGCACACACAGCAGGAGGAGCTCTCGGGAATGGCAAAGCGAGCGATTGACGATGGATCAATTCAGCTCGTGCCGATCGCCACTGACGAAATGCTTGCCGACCTGGCTCGCAACCCCGAGCTGCTAGCAGAATTGCGGCAGAATGGCCCCTTCGGCCTACTCGTGGCGCCTCTCATCGCGCGGCGCGGAGCGATCGGATTTCTGCAGTTCCTCAGCGCAGATCTCAATCGACTTACTGCGCCCGAGTCAATGTTGCTAATCGAAGACTTAGCTCGCCGCGCTGCGCTCGCCGTTGATAATGCACTGCTCTACAGCGAAGCTCAGCGCGCAACCACTGCGCGAGATGATATGCTTGCAATAGTCTCACACGATCTGCGGAATCCGC
>JACDDZ010000020.1 GCA_013816695.1 Gemmatimonadaceae bacterium | reverse complement strand
TGAATGAAGGCACTGGAACGGGACACAGCTCGAAAGTTGCTGATCGGCCTGGCGGCGATCGTATTCGTAACGGGACTTGGATTCTGGGTCTGGAATCCGGAGCCTCCGACCGGGGGACGCGAAGACCTTAAGCCGGGATCCTCGCCGACAGCTACCGTGGCGGCAGGTCGCGAAGGCCAGGTGGATATTCCGGGAATTGTTGCGGCAAACATTTTTTCCGCTAAGCGCACGGCTCCGTCCCGGCGATACGACCCTGCAAATCTGGACGGTCCGGACGTTTCCAGCGGGGCACCTGACATGGCAATGGAATCGCCACCACAAGTTGGCCTGCCTCAATTGTTCGGGACAGTTGTAGGGCCTGCTGGTGCAATGGCCCTGATGCAGGGAGATTCCTCGGATGGGCCGGGCAGATTATTCAGGGAAGGCGATCGAATAGGCCAGTTTAGAATCGTGAAAGTAAAAACCAACTCAGTCATCGTGAGCGGACCTTCGGGACGAGTCGAGATCCCGGTGGAACGCAATCGTACAGGCGCTCAATGAAAAGAGTTTCTCTCGCACTTATAACTGTGCTTGCGGCGGGCAGTGTCACCACGAGCATCCTGCACGCCCAGGTCCGGACAACGCCGCAGGGCATGGCGCTGAATTTTGTGGATGCGCGGCTCGCCGACGTAGTCAGGTCACTGGCGTTGTCTCTTGGCCTGAACGTTGTCCTGACCGACGTGCCTGATAAGCGAATCACATTCACCACGGCAACAGCTGTGGATATGGATGGTGTAAATGCGATCCTTGAATCGATTCTGGAAAGCAACGGCCTTGTCCTGATCCAGAAGGGCGCCGTCGCTCAGGTTATGCCGGTTGGGAGGGCACCTGCCCAAAGCGCGCGCACCTATGTAATGACGCTCAAGTACGCTTCTGCCGAGGATCTTGCGGCGTCGCTGGGCAAGTTGTTTGGTAATACTGTTGTGACTGGCGACACCAGGTCACTCGACGACAAGAGTCTCTCGCGCAATCTCGACACTTTCCGTCAGCGCGAAGCCCAGGTGTTCCAGATGCGCAGGGACCCGCCAATCACTCCGAGTACGTCGGCCACCCCGAGTGCCGGTGACGCATCGCCATCGCCTGCAAGTGGAAAACTGCTGGGTGAGACCATTGTCGTTCCCGACCTGCCGAGCAATTCACTTATTGTAAGAACGATTCCGGCCAACTATCCGCTGATCCGTGAGACAGTTGCTGCGCTCGACGTGCGACCCGCGCAGGTGCTCCTTGAAGTTCTTGTCGCCGAAATTGCGCTCGACAAGACACAACAGTTCGGAATCGACTGGTCTGCTGTCGATGGAAAGGCGACTACTCGATTCGGGACGCCGCTCTTTCCGGACTCCAGCACCGCGACAGATGATTTCCTGTTGAAAGTCGTCACGCTCGATCGCTTCAGGGTGAGGGCTGTATTGAGGGCGATCGCGACGCGCTCTGACGTGCGCATTCTTTCGACTCCGCAGATACTCGCATCGAATAACCGCGAGGCCCACATTCTCGTCGGGAGCAAGGTCCCCTTCGTCGTTGCTTCACGCCTGGGCTACGACATTGCGATCGATCGAACGGTTCAATTTCAGGATGTTGGAACCAGCCTCACAATCATTCCGACGATAAACCAGGATGATTACGTGAGCGTTCAGATCCTGCAGGAAGTGAGCACACTTACCTCGCAGACAATCCCATCGGCGCTCAATGCACCTGTGATATCCACGCGTGAAGCGTCCACACGCGCGACAATTCGGGACGGTCAGACAGTTGTGATTGGCGGCTTGATCGGAGATTCGCGCGAGACCCTCGATCTTGGCGTGCCGTTCCTCAAGGACATTCCAATTCTCGGCAATCTCTTCAAGCGGCAGAGCAGAAATAGAAACCGCACGGAGCTGGCAATCTTTGTTACTCCGTTCATTGTTCGCACCGACGAAACCGCGGATGCATTGCGGGAAAGAATCCGGAAACGCATGGAAGAATCCTCACCCGGGCTTTTCAAGGACCCGAAGGCCGACTCGATCCCAAGGCGAAACCCGTGAGCCTGGAGAGCCGCGACCTCCGCGCAGCTGCGGAGAGCGAGCTCGCTTCGAGGCTGTCCAACCGCTACCTCGAAGAGCACAAGCTCATTCCGCTTGAAATTGACAGCGCAGGTTATCTCCAGGTTGCGGTCGCCGGAACGCCGGATCAGACCGTTCTCGACGAGCTGGCCCGGGTATTCGGGCGCGACCTGCAAATCGTCCAGGTTCCGGCCACGGAGCTGCTCGCAGCCCTGATGTCGGTGAAGCCGGCCAGTGAAAATGGAAATAGTGCGGCCAGTTCATACCGCGATGTCCGCGCTGACGACCTTGCAGTTGATCACCTCGAAGCACTCGCGAATGAAGCTCCAGTTGTCAAACTCGTGAATGTTCTCCTGGTCGATGCGCTTCGCCTTGGCGTCAGTGATGTGCACCTCGAAAGTCTTGCCGACGGATTGCGTGTGCGCTACCGCATTGACGGAGTGCTCCAGGATATCTCACGCGTTGCCGATGTTCACCGCGCTGCAGTCGTCAGCAGGGTGAAGATCATGGCCGGGTTGGACATTGCCGAGCGACGCCTTCCGCAGGACGGGAGAACACGGCTCGTTATCGGAGAGCGCGAAGTCGATGTGCGCGTTTCATCGCTGCCCGCACTTCACGGTGAAAGCATCGTTCTCCGCATGCTCGATCACGGAGCCCGGCCGCGCGGACTTGAAGAGCTTGGAATGCCAGACGATATCCGCGCGAAGTTCGAGAAGTTTCTGGCGCGAACCAGCGGAATGATTGTGGTGACCGGTCCCACCGGGTCAGGCAAAACGACGACGCTTTACGCGGCGCTCGAACGCGTGAATTCCACCGGGGTCAAGGTCGTCACGATCGAGGAGCCGGTGGAGTATCAGATTCCCGGGGTCATCCAGATTCCGGTGAACCCCAAAGTTGATTTCGATTTTTCCGATGCGTTGCGCTCCATCCTGCGGCACGATCCCGACATCATCATGGTTGGTGAAATGCGTGATGCAGAAACTGCAGAGATCGCCGTGCAGGCCGCGCTCACAGGACACCTCGTTTTTTCCACTCTTCACACAGCGGAAGCGGTGGGCGCGGTGACACGGCTCCGGGACATGGGCGTGGAGCCGTTTCGAATTGCAGCAGCGGCACAAGCCGTCATTGCGCAGCGGCTCGTCCGGCTGCTTTGCGACAATTGCGCAGAAACATACGCGCCTTCAGCTGCCGAACTGAGCGACGCTCCTCCGGGAGCCACCGAGAAAGCGAACTATCGCCGTCCGGTCGGATGCGAGCAGTGTGCCGCAAGTGGGTATCGCGGGCGCACTGGCGTGTATGAGCTGCTGGTATTTTCGGAAGGTTTGAGGTCGCTCGTTGCGTCGGGAGCTACGCTCGCCCAACTGCGCTCTGCCGCGCGCGAGGGTGGAACAGAATCCCTCGAAGCTGCTGCATGGAAGCTGGTTCGCGCGGGCGCAACGAGCATTGCAGAGTTGCGCCGCGCTGTGGGAACCGCAGGCGAAGCATGACGACGCGCTTTCGCTACCGGGCGGCAAATCCCGAGGGCGACGTCCTCGAAGGAAATCTGAGCTCGGCGTCCCGTTCAGCCGCACTGGAAGATTTGCACAGGCGAAGCCTCGTCCCTATCGAGTTGGAAGAGGACCCCGCTGCGCGGACGAAAGCTTCGCGGGGTTCCATGAATCGCGCAGAAGCCATGAAGCTGTGGACGCGAAGCATGGCCACAATGCTCGCCGCGGGAATCAACCTCGAGCGCGCACTTTCGTTTTCAGGAGCACAGGCCCGCTCCCCCGAAGTTGCCGGTGCGGTCAGTGAAATCAGGGCGGATGTACATCGCGGTATTACGCTCGCTGCCGCGATGCGCAAGCACGCCAGGCTTTTCGGTCCAATGCACATTGCACTTGTCTCAGCGGGAGAGGAAACCGGTTCGCTTGCGCCCGTAATGGATCGCCTGGCTGCCCACCTCGAAGAAGAGGCGGAGCTGCGCGGAAAACTGCGGTCGGCACTCATGTATCCCGCAATCATGGCATTCGTCACCATGCTTGGACTTGTAGTGATGGTCTTGTTCGTAATCCCGCGCCTGGCTCAGATGCTGAATGAAGCAGGCGGCACGCTTCCACTCTCGACGCGCGTTCTGATAGGCGTGAGCACTTTCATCGCGACCTGGTGGCCAATGCTCGTCGGCCTCGCAGTTCTTGCCGTCTGGGAATTCAGGCGATGGACGAAGACGCCCGGGAACCGGGTGCGCTGGCATTCCGTCCGGCTCAGAATTCCAGTTCTCGGCGAAATGGAGCGTGAGTTTGGTGCCGCGCGCTTTACGCGGACTCTAGCACTGCTCTTGTCCAACGGAACTCCAATTCTGTCCGCCCTCAGGATTGCGCGATCCAGTGTTTCCAACGAATCGCTTGCTGCGGCAATCGAGAGAGCCACAACCGGCGTCAGCGAGGGACGCAGAATGAGCGCGGAGCTCGCCGGCGTTCTTCCGCCGGCGGCATTGCAGCTCCTGAGTGTTGGCGAAGAGACTGGAAAGCTCGGAGAACTGAGTCTCCGGGCAGCGGAAAGCTATGAAACGGACCTCGCCCGGAGACTTCGCGTTTCAATTGGACTGATAGAGCCTGCGCTTATCGTGATTTTTGGCGGTATTGTTGGCTTTGTCGCGATTGCGATGCTTCAGGCGATTTACAGTATTAACGGAAGGCTTGGATGACAGAGTCGCGCAGCGGATTTACACTCATCGAAATGGTCGTGGTGCTCGCGGTGATCGCGCTGCTTGCAGCGCTCGTGGGACCACAGATCGTTGGCAGGGTTTCGGAGGCGCGCGGAACGTCAGCGAAGGCACAGATCGAACTTTTCAGTACTGCCCTTGAGAACTACCGGCTGGATAACGGGGGGTATCCGACCACCAGTCAGGGTCTCGCAGCGCTTCGGACCAAACCGGCTTCGGCGCCGATCCCTTTTAATTGGCGAGGGCCATACCTGCGCAAAGCAGTTCCAGCCGACCCGTGGGGGAAGCCTTACCAGTACAGAAGTTCTGTGGACGGGGCACCCTTTGAGGTAGCCTCTTATGGGCGCGATGGACGGCCGGGCGGCGTCGGTGAGGATGCGGATATTAATTCCCGCTAACATTTCCGGACTATGATCGTCTAATTAGACGTAACTTGTGTTTCAGCTCAAAGCAGCGTACCGGCTTCTCCCGGAGAGTTCCAATGACCCATGTAGTGGTGCAGCCGGAAACTGATGCGCCGGACGGCGCGACAGCGACCATAGAAGAGGATATCCTCCCGCCCGTGGACCTCCGGCCGGCCAATTCCCGACGGACTTTTCTCGCAAGAGCCGTGGCGACAGCTGCGGGAGTCGCCGGAACCGGAGTCCTCGCGCAACGTATTGGTACGCTGCGCCGCAGTAGCGCATCAGCGCAGGCCAGCCTGCCAATACCGGGCTTTTTCCATACACCGCCCAGGGATCTTGCCGAACGATGGGGAACTCCGTCGTTGCGCCTGGCAAGACGTGTCACCATGGGACTCACCGCGGAAGAGGCGCAGCTGGCACGGGCCCGCGGTTTTACAGGGTATCTGGATTACCATCTCAATCCATCTGCGATCGATGACTCGGCAGTTGACACCTTCGTGGCTGCCAACTACCCGCAGACGGCGATGGGAGTTGACCAGCTTTATAACCTGGCTGCCAACACCGTCCTGACACAGCTCCAGCAGGCCACGCTTTTTCGAGCGGCATTCTCAAAACGGCAGCTGTTTGAAAGAATGGTCGAGTTCTGGACCGATCACTTCAACATCAGCATGCGCGATGTGGGCTACCTGAAGACTGTTGACGATCGCGAGGTCGTTCGCAAGCATGCACTCGGGAAGTTTCCCGACATGCTTCGCGCCAGCGCGCACAGTCCCGCAATGCTGAGCTATCTGGACAACAACCTCAGCCGGGCGCCGAAGGTGAACCAGAACTACGCGCGCGAGCTTCTGGAACTGCACACTCTTGGCGTCGAGGGCGGGTATACGCAGGACGATGTTAATGAAGTCGCGCGCTGCTTCAGCGGGTGGACCATCCAGGGGAGAGGAAACTTCCTGTACGATCCGAGCGGCCACGACAATGCTTCAAAAACCTTTCTTGGCCAGACGGTTCCGGCGGGTGTTGCAGGATCCCAGGCTGGAGTGAACGACGGCGACCAGGTTCTGAACTACCTGGCGAACCATCCGAACACCGCGAAATACATCTCTAAAAAGATGATTGCCTGGCTTCTGCGCTACGACCCCTGGCCCACGCAGGTAGACGCTGTCGCCGCGGTTTACCTCAAGACGGGTGGATCCATCCCTGCGATGATCCGTGAGATTCTCACCATGGAGAACATCGCCGCAGCGCCTCCGAAGCACAAACGACCGTTCCATTTTGTCGTTTCCGCGCTGCGTGGACTTAATCCGGTTGTGAAGGGTGTCGCTGCGATATCGGGAACCTATCTGATCAACATGGGAATGCAGTCCTTTGTGTGGGAGACTCCGGACGGTTATCCCGACAAGGTTTCCTACTGGTCCGGGGGCATGATGCAGCGCTGGAACTACGGGGACTTCGTGTCAGCGCTGGCGGCCGGGGACATCGTTGTGGATGTCGCGCCATTCAGGCTTACCGACACGCCCGACGGGATCACGGCATCAATCAGTCGCGCTCTGTTCGGCGGTGAAATTCCGGCGAAAACCGAGGCGCGGATCAAGTCGTACCTGAGCGCGGCGGCCATTTCCAACACACGGGTGAGAGAAGCGCTCGCACTCGCGATTAACTCATCCACGTTCCAATGGTACTGACCCATGACTGACTGCGAACACGATGGATGCCAGGAGTATCGCGAGCTTTCGCGCCGCGAGTTCTTGTCCTGGTCGGCAGGGACGGCCCTGCTCGCCACTGCGATGCCCCCGTGGCTGCCAAAGGTCGTGCTCGCACAATCAGCGAACACGAGCCGTGATGTAATCATTTCTATTTTTATGCGCGGAGGGGCTGATGGACTCAGCCTCTGCGCGCCGTTCGCTGACGCGAACTATTACACGGGCCGCCCCACGATCGCGATACCGCGACCTGACAGCACTGTCGCGACTCGCGGAATTGCCCTCGACAACATGTTTGCATTTCCACGCGCGATGGCGACGCTGGTTCCGGCGTTCACCGCCGGTGAGCTCCTTGTAGTTCATGGCGCAGGCTCACTCGACACCACCCGCTCGCACTTCGACGCGCAGCGATTCATCGAGGTGGGGAAGCCGCGGGATCCGACGCTGGTCACTGGCTGGCTTGCGCGGCATCTCTCGAGTGTCACGCCCAGGCAATCAGGCGCACCGCTTCGGGCTATCGGCCTCGCGACAGGACTGCCTCAGACACTCGTGGGAGCTCCCAAGACACTGCCGATTCCGAATCCCGCGAACTTCGGGCTTGCCGGTAATGCAGCGACGCGGCAGGAGCGCACAGACTGGCTGAAGGCCGACTATGCCGAACAGGCTGATCCGGTTCGCGCGGAAGCACTCGATGCAATCAGCACGATCGACCTTCTCAGAAGGATCAATTTCCCAGGCTATGCACCGGCAAACGGGGCCGTGTATCCGAATACTTCCTTCGGCAACAGTCTGAGGTCGGCCGCAGCGCTAATCAAGGCGGACATTGGTGTTGAAGCTATTCAGGTCGACATCGGTGGCTGGGACACGCACGCCAATGAAGATCCTCTTGCGGGCGGAATGTTCACGCTTATGCAGCAATTCGCGGGGGCGCTGAGCGCGCTGCACGCCGACGTGGTGTCTGGGAATCAGGCATCATCGGTGACGGTTGTCGCGATCTCCGAATTCGGCCGAAATGTCCGGGAAAATGGAAGCCGCGGAACGGATCACGGCCGCGCCGGCTGCATGTTTGTGATCGGAAAGCGGATCGCAGGCGGCAAGGTAATGACGAACAACTGGCAGCCGCTCGCGCGCGAAAACCTTGAGTCAGGCCAGGACGTGAGGGTGACTATCGATCATAGAGACATTCTTTCCGAGATCGTGCGAAACCGCCTGGCGAATACGAATACTTCCTATGTATTTCCAGACTTTGCGGCGACAACTCGCGGGGCGACGAAATAGTGTCGAGACTTTCCCTATGGAACGACGGTAACCTGGCCGCTCATGCCGGGGTGTATCGTGCAGTCATAGGGAAAGGTTCCGGTCCGGCTGAAAATGCGGCTGACGGTCACATTGGACGTGACCTGGATATCCGCGGGCATGCCTGGGCGGGAGTTGAAAATTACGTTGTGCGGGTTAGACGGGAATTCGAAACGAACCGTTCCGTTCACTTTGACCGAAACGTTGAAAGGACTGAAGCTGTTGCCCGGCATGAATACCGAAACGATCGTTGGAATGCCGACATCCGTTACGGGAACAGAGAGATTTCCGCTCACGCTCTGAATAGTCGCTTTGACGTTCGCGGTTCCGGAAGCGATCGCCGTGACGAGGCCCTTCGAGTCTATGCTTGCCACACTGGCCGGGGACACAGACCAGGACGCCTGTCCGGCGCTGATAAGCTCTCCACTGGAGTTTCGGGCTTCGGCGGAAAACTGAACGGTCTGGCCGACCTGCAGTGATGAGGACGCTCCGGTGACGACTACAGTCGAGACGACGTTATTCGAGGGTGCAGGACCGGACGAATCGGATCCGCCACCGCATGCCGCGAGGATGGCCACAGAAAAAGGAAGGATTGCATGAACACGACGCATCTCAGGTGGCTCCCGTTGCGGAATCAGAAGGGCAGGATGAAAATCCTCTTCAAATATACGACGATTTCAGCCAGCTTTCGTTGCCTGGCAGCTGCACTTGCTCTATTCGCGGTGTCTGCCTGCGGAGGCTCGGACGGTGGAGGCATCACCGAACCGCCGCCCCCGCCGCCCCCCGTAACGCTGACCTTCGCGCTGAAACAGGTGAATGGCCAGAATCTGCCCGCAAGCTTCCAAACCGCGGAAGGGCTGCTCGTGATCGGATCGGGAACGATGACCATGCGTCCGGATAAGACTTTCACTGAGAACATTGCGTACACGCTCGCTCCTCAGGGCGGCACGGCTGCGCCCGACGCAGCCATCACCGCTGGCACCTATGTCCAGACAGGAGCAGATGTCATTTTCACAGTTTCTCCCATCGCTCCCGATCCGCAGTACACGTTCAACGGAACCATTGTCGGACAGACTCTTACCTACAACGACGCCGGGTTCGTGGCCGTCTATTCCCGGTAGAGCGCGGCCACAAATACTCGTGGCACTCCCATCTTGATGGCACTACCTTAGGCCCAAATGCAGCGGACTCGGCAGTTCCGCTGCCCGACAACGACAGCCTGCTGGTCATGGAGTTCAACATGAACAAAGCGGAGTTGCTGGAAGCGTTGCAGAGGCAGACGAAGCTGCGCCCTACGCACGTGAAGCGCGTGGTGGACGCGATCTTCGATCCCACAGATGGAATCATCTCGCGTCAGATCAGGAAGGGCGGAAAGGTCACCCTTGCCGGGTTCGGCACATTCGACCGGCGCACCCACCGTGCGCGCGAAGTAAACAGTGTGTTCACTGGGAAAGCCGTGAAAGTAAAAGCGCGGAAACTTCCCGGTTTCCGCGCTGGCGTGAGCTTGAAGGAGGCGATGCGCTGATCTATTGACCGATATGCTTTGCGTATTGGTCGGCAGTTAGCAGGCCTGAGGTATCCGAGGGATTGCTAACGCGCATTCGAATCATCCAGCCCGCTCCGTAAGGCTCGCTGTTCACAAGGCCCGGTTCTTTATCCAGTCGCTGGTTCACTTCGGTGATCTCTCCGGCGACTGGAGAAAAGAGCTCGGATACCGCCTTCACCGCTTCGATGGTTCCAAAGACATCGTGCCGGTCGTATTTCGCGCCGACCGTCGGTAGCTCGACATATACCACGTCACCCAGTTCACCCTGTGCGTAGTCGGTGATTCCGACTTCCACAATTCCGTCCGCCGTGGCGCGAACGTACTCGTGTTCCTCAGTGAACTTCAGGTCGCTCGGGATCTCTGCCAATGCTGCTCCGGTAGTTTGTTCGCGGTAACCAACGTGCTATTCCGCGTAGTCTATCGGCCGCAGGTTATAGCGTCAAGAAATCGACGAAGTTTTTACAGGGCTGTCGGCGGTTTTGCCAAGCAGCGATTCCCAGAGCGCATCAACGTCATCGCGCAACGACCTCAGGGGTCCAGTGTTTTCGATGACATAATCGGCTCTGGCGCGCTTGAGCTCTGCGGGCATCTGCGAGGCAATCATGTTCATTGCTTCCGCTTCATCCAGTCCGCGCGTTTCGACGAGGCGCTCCATTCGAAGCTCGCGCGGAGCGTCGACCAGGACGATCGTGTCGAAATTGTCGACCATTTTGCGCTCGAACAGGAGCGGAATTACGCACACAACGATTTTGTCGCCCTGTTTCCGCGCAGCTTCGATTGCGGCGTCGCGCAGTCTGGCAATTTCGGGATGAATGATCACGTTCAGCTCGTCAAGCTGGGCCTGGTCCGCAAAGACGATACGGCGAAGGGCGGCGCGATCGAGATTTCCGGAGGCGTCGAGAACTTCGCGTCCCCAGCGGGAGATAATTGTCTCGAGGGCGCGTGTTCCGGGGAGGACCGCTTCGCGCGAGAGAGCATCGGCATCAATGAGTGTCGCGCCCTTTTCCTTCAAAAGGTCGGCAACGACTGTTTTTCCACTGGCGATGTTACCGGTCAGTCCAATAAGTCGCATCGGAAGTTCTATTCAGGAGTTGGGAATTCGCGCACGAAAATCCAAGGTAAATGCAAAACTGGCTTTGGCCTACAATTAGAGCGGTCCAAGCGAAAAAAACTGTTGTTTGCGGAAGGTGGATCAACAACAACTAGGAGTAAATGAGGCACAGGAGTCCAAGGAGAATACGCCTGGTGAACTGCCGTTGCGTCACCCCAAGAAGCCTCGTTGACTCCTTACAGTTCCTTTTCTCCTGGTTGTTGTTCGTCGTTCCGCGCATCCGGGAGGACTAGAGCAATGACCCCTGGGTGTCATCCTTCTTTGGCATGGCAAAGCACATTCTGCACCGTGCTTCATAGGAATCGCTGCTCCCCACCATTACCTGGGGTGAGTTGTAGGGCGCAGGCTGCCCCTCGATCAGGCGCTGGTTCCGGCTGGCTGGGCCCCCGCACAGAACGCAGATCGCATGCAGCTTGTCCACGACCTCCGCGACCGCCATCAGGTGTGGCATGGGACCGAATGGCTCACCGCGGAAATCCGTGTCGATTCCCGCTAGAATGATGCGCCGGCCGCGCGTAGCGAGGGACGTGGCCAGCTCGATGATCCCGTCATCCAGGAATTGTGCTTCGTCTACAGCGATGACATTCGCAGTTGGGTCGAGTTGCTGCGCGATCTGTGCGGAAGAGTCAGCCGGAATAGCTGTCGTATTTCGCCCGTCGTGGCTGGAGATCGCGTAAATCCCCGCGTAGCGCGCGTCGAGCCGGGACTTGAACACCTGAACACGCTTCCTGGCGATTGTAGCCCGCCGGACGCGCCTCATCAGTTCCTCGCTCTTACCGCTGAACATTACGCCGGCGATGACTTCAATCCATCCGCCGGTCTGGTGAAATGATCCGGTCATCCTCGGGGCCGTCGACCTCTGTCTGAAAAGCCCGGACGGTCACCACGATCGCGCGGGGGACCGCTGCGGTCCCGCGGAGGACCGCTCCGAGGGGGACGATCTCCCCTGGGTGGCCTGTCGCTGCGCGCTCCACGGTCGCGGTCGGGCCTTTCTCCGCGCGGTGGGCCATCGCGCCGGGGAGGACGATCCCCGCGTGGGGCACCCGCTCCCGCTGAACGAGGCGGACGCTCGCGCTCTTCGCGAACAGCCAGCTTTCTTCCGCGAATCTGCAGTCCATTCATCTTCTTGATTACATCCTGCGCCTTTCCGGATTCGATCTCGACGAGTGAGTGCTTGTCCTTGATTTCCACTCTACCGATGCTGGAACCTGGGATGCCGACCTCACCCGCAATTGCGCCAACGATGTCGCCTGCCCGAACTCCATCGAGTGTGCCGATTGTCATGAAGATCGTCGTCATTCCTTCACTGCTCTCTGCTGTTGCTGTGGGTCCGGAGCTTTTTACACCGGCAGCCCGGGCAACTTTCTCCGATGCGTCGCGTGCTGCACGGGCGCGCTCCAGGAGGCGCAGCGACGCCGCCGCAATTTCAATGGCGTCGTATTCCTCAAGCAGCGGCTCAAGTGCAATGATCTCACGGGAGATGATTCCTTCGTCGAGAATTCCCTTGAGCTCATCCCGGACAACCGCATCGGAAACGCGCGCCTTTGCGACCGAGTCACCGGCAGCGTATGGAATGAGATCCAGTCCCGACAGGGAACGCAGGAATTCGAGCTCGCGCGGTTGGACCAGTGTGAAAGCCTGAACCGGCGTCGCAGTAGCCGCGCGTGCGACTTCACCAGCGCTGACCGGAGGATCGTAAAGAATGACCGTGTGCGTGTTTGCGGGGACATCGCCGGTTGTAAGCCGTACAGGATCGCTTTCCTGGTTGTAGCCCAGGCGTCGAAGGGTTGTGCGCGCTTCGAGCTCGGATGCCGCGCTACGCGCGACAACCACGGCAGACGGCGGGTCTAGCTCATCGAGCAGTCTGCGCAGTGCCGACGGACGTGAGGCCGACGAAACGGTTACGTAACGGAGCTCAAGGTCGGTTGCTGCGATCGGAGAATCGGCAGTGGCCTCGCGTCGTGCGCGGCGCATGTACCGTTCTACGACCTGCTCGACTTCAGGCGTGGTCGTTCGCGCAACCAGTACGCGCACTGCTTCCTTTGGAATCTCTGACATCACGGCTTCCATGGCCGCCACCTGCTCGCCACCCTGCTTCAGGGTTTCATCCACCCAGGCGAGAGCGACAGTGCCGACCTGGTCCAGCTTCAGGCTGGCTGATTCAATAAGTGACTTGAGCTCCAGTGCGGGACCCGCAATCGCGGCTATGGGTCGCATTGCGAGGAGGCGTCTTGCACGCCCCGCGGTTGTTACGGCCAGAACCTCGATTCCACCCAGGCCGGTCATCGAAAGCACGGCCTCGCTGATTGCGAGTGCGGATTCCCCGTCCGGGGTGATAATGACCAGCTGGGTTCCACCAGCGGCGGGATCAATGCGCTCGAGGGGGCCCTGCAAAAACGCAGGAATAGAATCCATTGCCAGTGGGAGCGAGTACACCACGTTCTGGTTGCGTCCAACTGCCGGCAATTCGTCGTTCAACTCGGCTTCATCTACCACTTAAAAACTCCATTTTTCGGTCTGCTCGGACGGGGCTAAACCTGCGCGCGAACGTTATGTTTCAGTACGAGTTCCCCTCGACAAGTATAGTCCATCCGTAAAGGTCATGATAACAGCCATCGTTCTGATAAAAGCAGAGCCACAGATGATTGCCGGATGCGCGCAGCAGCTAGCCGGAATCGAGGGAGTGGCGCGTGTGTACTCGGTGTCCGGAGGCTGGGACCTCGTTGCGATTATCGAGGTGGTGGACTTCGAGGCCATCGCTCGAATCGTGACTGAACAGATTTCTACCGTACCTGGACTCCAGCTCACGAATACGCTTACGGCATTTCGTACCTACTCGAAGCAGGAT
>JACDDZ010000307.1 GCA_013816695.1 Gemmatimonadaceae bacterium | reverse complement strand
CGGACGTATTCTGTCCGACCGGAGCTGTATGGTGGGCGAAGAGCGAAGTATTACGGAAGGAGCGTAACTTTCACACAGATGACAAGCGCGGCTGGGAAATGCCCTGGTATCGCGCCGTGGACATAGACAGCGAGGAAGATTGGCGAATGGCGGAAGCGCTCCTGAAGATGGCCGCCCGCAAAGGGGTCGAAGGATGACAAAGAGTCAAATCAATTCTGGTGCAATAACGATCAAGGGTCGCAGGGTAGGCGCTGGATACCCCGCATATGTCATTGCAGAGATCGGGGCAAATCACAACGGTGACATGACGCTTGCCCGCGAGATGATAGCGGCAGCGAAAGACTGCGGGTGCGATGCTGTGAAGTTCCAGCTCTGGGGGCGGCACACAGCGCATACCGAGTCCTACATCCAGAAGCTGAGCGCGCAAAAGAAGCTGGGCGACGTCGACCTTTCCACTCCCGAGCTGGGACTGGGAACGGTTGCAGACCAGTTGGAGAAATTCAAGTGCACGCAGGATCAGCACGTCGAGCTCAAGCAGTACGCCGATTCAGTCGGCATTGATTTCTCGTCCACCGCGTTGACCGAAAAGGATATCGATTTTCTCGTGGAGCTGGATGTCGCGTTCCTGAAGATCGCGTCGCAGGATACCGATCATCCCCACTTCATCAGGTACATCGCAGAGAAGGGCCTGCCTGCTATCCTGTCCACAGGCCTCTCCAACTGGGCTGAGATCGAGGAAGCGGTCGAGTGCTTTAAGCCGGATCAGATGCACAACCTTTGCCTCATGCATGTCGTTTCACTGTATCCGCCCGACGACTCGCTCATCAACCTTCGCAAGATGCAGACGATGGAGAGCGTGTTTGGCGTGCCTGTCGGTTACTCCGACCACAGCATCGGGTTCTCGATCCCACTCGCCGCCGTGACTCTGGGTGCGGTGGCGATCGAGAAGCATTTTACAATGGACAAGAACATGCCGGGCTGGGATCACAAGGTTTCAGCGGATCCGGCAGAAATGCGCATCATCTGCAGTGAAGCGAAGCGGATACATGCCGCACTCGGTTCCGTGAACCCGCAGCTCTCCCCGGACGAAGTGAAGAAGGCCGACCACTTCAGGCGAAGCATTGTCACCACGAAAGCAGTGAAAAAGGGCGAAGTGCTCTCCATGGACAAACTGTTTTTCAAGCGTCCAGGAGTTGGTATCAAGCCCAACGAGCTGAAATACGTCCTGAATCGTGTAGCCAGCCGAGACATTGCAGGAGACGAGCTCGTTAAATGGGATGACCTGGTCTGAGAAAAATGCAGTGAGCTCGATACGCAGTAGCGACTGGATACCCCACTCAAAGCCTACTCTTACGGAGGCAGACGCCGCGGCCGTCGGCGACGCAATCCGGACGGGATATGTAGGCTCTGGCCCGCTTGTCAAAACATTCGAAGCTCAGGTTGCTGGACGTCTGGACCGGAGTTTTTCGCGCGCAACCACAACCGGTTCTGCCGCATTGCATCTCGCCCTCCTTGCCGCCGGCGTCAGGCCCGGCGACCCGGTACTACTCCCGGCTTTTGTTTGCAGGGCAGTGTTGAATGTGGTCTTGGCATGTGGTGGAAAGCCTGTACTGGTCGACATTGACCCGATGACCCTTTGCATTACCGCCGATGCTGTACGGTCAGCGTGCACTCGCGCGGGCATAGCGAAGTCCATGAGTGTGGCGCTCGTTCTGGTCCACTCATTCGGCGTCGCGGTTGACGTTGATGAATTTCAGTCGCTCGGCCTGAAAATCATTGAGGACGCCGCTTCTTCGTTTGGCGCCTCGTTCGATGGGCGACCCGTTGGGTCCAACGGGATCATTTCAGTTCTGTCATTCGCTTCAACCAAGATGATGACCACAGGACAGGGCGGAATGATCCTCACATCCAACGAGGAGTGTGCAGAACGGATTGAAGCACTTATGGATTACGACTGCGCGAGTAAGCCCTCGCATGGCGACCAGCGGATTGCATACAACTATGGCTTGGCGGAGGTCCCGGCATCACTCGGAATTTCCCAGCTTTCACGTCTTGATGATTTTGTTGCACGTCGCCGCGAAATTGCTGGAAGGTACGTCGAGGCTCTTCGCGGTTTCACGGGAGTAACGCTTCCGCGTGCAATTGACGGGCGTGGATACTATCGGTTTATCCTGCTGTCGGACGATGCCCAAAATGTCGTGCAGCGTCTGCGGGCAGTCGACATCGACGCACGCTCTTCAGTTTCGCATTTCCTGCACGACTACCTGGATAGCCCAGGGCAGGTTCCAAATTGCGAGGCGATAAGAAGCAGAATCGTCTCCCTGCCGATTTTTCCCTCACTCACCGCAGGGGAGGTCGAGCGGGTTGCCTCGTCTGCACGGGCTGCGATACAGGGATCGTGATTAAGGCTGTTGTTCTCGGGTCATGGGGAATTGGTGAATGTGTGCTCCGCGCGGCGCTTGAATCTGAAGGTGTGGAGGTGGCGGCGGTATTCACTCGACCGCGAGATCCTGCGAGCACCGACCCCTTCAGGAACCTCGTAGCCGACCTCGCTGAATCTCGTGGAATACCGCTGTATTCATCGATGTCCAGCGGGGGATCCTATGGCGCCGCACTTCTGCGAACAATTCACCCGGACGTGATACTCAGCGCGGCCCATCCAACGCTACTTTCTCCGGAATTCCTTGCGGTTCCAAGGCTGGGCGCACTGAATCTTCACGGCTCTCTGCTGCCTCTGCACCGAGGGACCTCGCCGGTAAACTGGGCATTGATTCGAGACGAGCGCGAAACCGGACTCACGATGCACTACATCGATGAAGGCATGGACACCGGCGACGTGAT